>NZ_SMJY01000345.1:0-2835 GCF_004348355.1 Micromonospora sp. KC721
CGACCACCCCCGCCACCGCCGGGCCGACCGTCGTCGCCGCCCCGCCCGACCAGGTACGGCTGACCGACCGGCGTGACGACATCGCCCTGTCCTGGCGGTACCCGGCCCGCGCGGAGGGCCCGGTGGTGGTCGCGGGCGGCCGGGCCGGACAGGAGACGCGCGCCTTCCAGGAACTGCCCGCCGGCACGGAGAGCTTTGTCGTGTACGGCCTGGACCGCACCAACGACTACTGCTTCACGATCGCGGTGGTCTGGTCGACCGACATCGTAGCCCGCTCCGGTCAGGTCTGCACGAAGCGCCACTGACGACACCATCCGCGTCGGTGATGTGGTCACCCGGCGGCCCGGCTCGTTTGGTGGGCCTCGTGTCGCGCGGTATGTTTCTCAGTTCAGACACAAAAAAGGAATGGCGTCGAATGCCATTCCTGAAGCGATTGTAATTGACGAGGAGACGGCTTGTCAAGGCATTCCGACGGTTCCGTGGCGCAGCAGCCGGACGACGACGAGATCGGCCGCGAACAGGAGTACGTCTCGCTGCTCTACGGCCGGCTCGACGACCTGCGCGAGCAGGCCGCCCGGCGGCTGACCGAGGAACTGCGCCGCACCGGCGGCACCCTGCAGGACCGCTCCCAACGGGACAGCGCCGTACGGATGTACGCCGATCAGGTCGAGCAGTTCTCCGCCGTGGAGAACGGGCTCTGCTTCGGCCGGCTCGACGGCGACGACGGCACCCGGCACTACATCGGCCGGATCGGCATCTTCGACACCACGGGCGACTACGACCCCCTGCTGATGGACTGGCGTGCCCCCGCCGCCCGGCCCTTCTACCTGGCCACCGCCGCCAACCCGCAGGGCGTACGGCGTCGGCGGCACCTGCGTACCCGGCAGCGCAAGGTCACCGCCATCAATGACGAGGTGCTGGACATCACCACCGCCTCCCCCACCGCCCACGAGGAACTCACCGGCGAGGCGTCGCTGCTGGCCGCGCTCAACGCGGGGCGTACCGGGCGGATGCGCGACATCGTGGAGACCATCCAGGTCGAGCAGGACCGGATCATCCGGGCCGACCTGCCAGGGATGCTGGTGGTGCAGGGCGGCCCCGGCACCGGCAAGACCGCGGTGGCGCTGCACCGGGCGGCGTACCTGCTCTACACCCACCGGCGGGAACTGGCCACCCGGGGCGTGCTGCTGGTCGGCCCGAACGCCACCTTCCTGCGCTACATCTCCCAGGTGCTGCCCGCGCTGGCGGAGACGGGGGTGCTGCTGCGTACCCCCGGCGACCTCTTCCCCGGGGTGCGGGCGCGACGCGCGGAGCCGGCGCGGGTCGCGGCGCTCAAGGGCCGGCCGGTGATGACGGAGGTGCTCGCCGCCGCGGTACGCGACCGGCAGTGGGTGCCGGACGAACCGCTGGCGGTCGAGGTCGAACGGGAGACGCTGCTGCTGGATCCGCAGACCGTCCGGCAGGCCCGCGACCGGGTACGCCGTTCCGGCCGGCCGCACAACCTGGCCCGGGCGCTGTTCGACGTCGAGATCGTGCACGCCCTCGCCGAGCAGGTTGCCGAACGGATCGGCGCGGACCCGCTGGGCGGGGAGAACCTGCTCTCCGAGGCCGACCGCGCCGAGATCCGCCGCGAACTGCGCGAGGAGCCCGGGGTCCGCGCCACGCTGGACGAGCTGTGGCCGGTGCTCACCCCCCAGCGCCTGCTGACCGACCTGTACGCCTCGACGGAACGGATCGCCACCGCCGCGCCGATGCTCACCGACGCCGAGCGGGCCCTGCTGCACCGGACTCCGGGCGGCGGCTGGAGCCCGGCCGACGTGCCGCTGCTGGACGAGGCTGCCGAGCTGCTCGGCGAGGACGAACGGGCCACCGCGGCCCGCCGGGAACGCCTGCGCGCCCTGCAACGCGAGTACGCCGAGGGTGTGTTGGAGATCTGGCGGGGCTCGCGCTCGATCGACGTCGAGGACGAGGCCGACGGCGGTGAGATCCTCGGGGTGACCGATCTGCTCGACGCCGACCGGCTGCTGGAGCGGCAGGAGGAGGCGGACCGGCTGACCACCGCCCAGCGTGCCGCCGCGGACCGGAGCTGGGCGTTCGGGCACGTCATTGTCGACGAGGCGCAGGAGCTGTCGCCGATGGCCTGGCGGTTGCTGATGCGCCGTTGTCCCAGCCGGTCGATGACCATCGTCGGCGACGTGGCGCAGACCGGCGCGCTCGCCGGCACCCCGTCCTGGGCGGAGGCGCTGGAGCCGTACGTGGCGCAACGCTGGCGGTTGGAAGAGCTGACCGTCAGCTACCGCACCCCGGCGGAGATCATGGCGGTCGCCGCCGACGTGCTCGCCGAGATCGACCCGGCGCTGCGCCCACCCCGCTCGGTACGCGCCACCGGCGTACCCCCGTGGGACCGGGTTGTCGACGAGGCGGCGCTGGCCGACGAGTTGGTCGCGGCGACCGCCCGGGAGGCCGCCGGGCAGGCCGACGGCCGGCTCGGGGTGATCGTGCCCGCGGGACGCGCCGAGGAGTTGGCCGCCGCCGTGGTGGCCGCGCTGCCGGAGGCGGCCGTCGGCGAGCAGCCCGAACTGGAGAGCCGGGTGGTGGTGCTCACCGTCGACCAGGCCAAGGGCCTGGAGTTCGACAGCGTCCTGGTCGTCGACCCGGACCGCATCGTGGCGGAGTCTCCCCGCGGTCGCAGCGACCTCTACGTCGCCCTCACCCGGGCCACCCAACGCCTCGGCGTCCTGCGCCCCACCCCCCAGCCGGCTTGATCATGAAGTTGGCGGCGACCCAGGAGATCGACATCGCCGTCGACCTCATGGTCCCGGCGGAGAATCGGGG
>NZ_SMJY01000346.1:0-2804 GCF_004348355.1 Micromonospora sp. KC721
CTACTCGAACAAGCCGGCCACTCCGACGCCGCCCACGACGCTTACCTCCGCGCCGCCCGGACCACCGCCAGCCTGCCCGAACAGCGCTACCTCACCCGCCGCGCCGCCCAACTTCGGAAGATCTTTCCGCGCTAGGGCGGCGTGTCCCTAGATCACTGCCTGAAGTTGTTTTCCGGCTGGAAACTACGGGCGGTCCAGCGGGGCGGCGGCCCGCGGCCCGTAGAGGGCTGTTGCTTACGTCGGCCACGCCAGACCAGTGGCAAGCCGACCCGGACCGCAGACGCTGCCCGCCGGCCGGATGCTCCGGCTCACCAAGACCCAGATCGAGATCACCGACGGGAACCTCCACCGGCCGCTGCGGCTGAACTGGACCGACCTGGGTGCCGTCCTGGACGCCGGCCGGATCACCGACGAGCTGATCCGCCGATGCGAGCAGGCAGTCATCGCCTGGCGCGACCACCCGGGCGGATTCCGGGGCGCCGGCTGGACCGACGTTGTCGACGCCTGCTCCCGAACCGGAGAAGCCGTATGGGCAGAGTGCCGACCGAACGACCCCGGCGAGCAGCTCGACTTGTTCGCCGGCATCGAGAGCGGCGACCAGCCGTGATCAGGACCGCGACCCTCGAAGACCCGTGGCTGGCGGCCCCCTACCGAATCGGCGACAGCGCCCGCATCGGCCCGAGCCGCGCCGCCGCGCTGCACGAGGGCTGAGCACCAGGAGGCGGACCAGCCGGTCTGGTCCGCCTCTTGTCCGTGTCGCAACCCCGCAGACGACACCAGATCGGTGCTACCCGGCGTATGGTGGCGGTATGACCGCCCAGGTGAGGAAGCTGTCGATCTCCGTACCGCCCGACGTCGCGGAGCAGTTGGAACGCGAACCCAACGCCTCCGCGTACATCACCCAAGCCGTTCGTGACCGGATGCGCCTGGACGCCCTGGCCGCTGAACTGGCCCACCAGGGCATCTCGATCACCGAGCAGGGCGTCGCCGAGGCCCGCGCCCGCCGCGCCGCCGTCGAGGCCGAATGGCCGGCCGAGCGGCGCCAGGCCGTACGGGACCGGGTCCGCCAGCACCTGCTCGACGAGGCCAACGGCTCCCGCCAGCAGTCAGTCGCGTGACCGGCGACGACGAGGACCGACCGGTCCGGCTGCTGCTGGACCGGTCAGCGCTGCTGGCCTACGTCGCCGGCTCTGTGCACGTCGGCGAGCCGCTGCACGAGGTCATTGAGGACCGCAACCGGTTCGCCGTCACCGCCGTCACCGCCGCCGAAGCCCTGGCCGTCATCGACGACCCGAAAGACCGCGCCACCGTGCATCGCCTGCTCGCCCTCGACGCCTGCGTCGTGCTGCCCACCGACGGGCAGTCCTGGCACGAGCTGAGCTACTGGCGTACCTACACCGGCCGCATCGACCTCGCCACCACCGTCGTGGCCAGTCTCGAACACGACGCTTCGATCCTCACCCGAGAGAATCGGTACGGCGACGGCGACCTGCCCGTGATTTACATGCCGGGCTAGCCACTCGCAGCCTCATGCCGTGAATCCGTCGACGTACACGGCGGTTGCGTCGTCGGAGCGCTTGTTACGCCGCCACCTGGTGGCGTGCGGGTCTTCCGCCTCGGCTTGACGGACCAGCGCGATGAGTTCTGTCGGGCCTTCAGTGCGCAGCAGTTTCATGGTGTCCGGCCAGGAGAGCAGGCCCAGAGTGACTGCCCGGGCGGCACCATCGCTGAGGATCGCCACGCTCGTCTGCTCTCCGACTTCGCAGGAGCCTGCCAGGGCGTGTTCGACGACCTTGGGGTCTGCCTCCGCAATCCAGTACCCGCCGGGAACATTGCGTGCGGCCAGCTCGGCGTGCTTCATCGCGAGTAGCGCTTCTGCCTTTCCTGGCGATCCAATCGGGTGCCGGTCCGCCTCAGCACGTTCGGCCGCAGCCGTGCGACTGACCCTGTCGTCCGTGACGACGCTCAGCTCACCGCCTTGGTCAATCGCTAGCGAGACATCTCCCCGCCCCGGGGCCGGAGGCTGGCCGGGCCCCGGGGCGGTGGTTCAGTAGCCGTAGCGGTTCTTGAGGTGGCGCCACCAGTCGCGGAGCATCCAGGCGTCGAACTCGGTGATCGAGGCGGAGCTGCCAGCCTTCATGATGAACCCGCCGACGCCACTGGGGGTCCAGTCGTAGAAGTCGTCAAGGCCGAAGGTGTGGCCGATCTCGTGCAGCAGGATGGTCATGTTCTCGGCATTGAGGTTGGCCATGTAGTACTCGCGGCCCATTCGCTGGCCCCAGTCACCGCCGGCGCCGCCGCCGAAGCCGTCGGTCAGCCACAGCGACTGGTCGTAGTGCCGACTGGCGCCGCCGGGGCAGTTGGGGTACTGGCCGTTCTGGTTGAAGTACCGTCCGCAGCCCTCGGAGCACTGCGGAGCGTTTTCCCGGATGTTGTTGACGTAGATGTCGACCGAGCTGTCGGACCACTGCAGCTGGTTGCGGTCGCGCACCGCCCAGCCGACAACCTTGATCGGCACGTTGTCGTAGGGCCAGCCGTTGTGGCCGACCATGATGTCCATCCATTTCTTGTACTGCCGGGCGAGCGTGGCGTGGATCTGGTCGCGCTGGGCGGCGGTGACGGTGGCGCTGGAGTCCCACCGGACACAGAAGTTGAGGTAACCCCGGTTGGCCATGACCTGGTCCCAGCCGAAGTTCCGGAACCCGTACACGTTTCCGTTGTTGTAGGTCTCCTCCACGTGCCGCCAGACCTGGTCTAGCGGGGTCACCAGATGGGCCGGCGGGTTCCAGCCGCTGGTGGGCGGC
>NZ_SMJY01000347.1:0-2764 GCF_004348355.1 Micromonospora sp. KC721
CCACGTGCACCACGTTCGCTCCCGCCGACAACCCCACCCGCCGACCCGCCTGCGCGGTCACCAGGTGCTCGTAGCCGACGACAGCCAGCCGCAACCCACCCCCGGCCGACGAGCACACGTACCACGGCGCGCCGGCCACCGGCAGCCCGGCCGTCGCCGCGGCCACCGCCGCGTCCAGGCCGTGCAGCACGTCGCTGCGCACCGTGGTCGGCACGGCCTCCGCCGCGACCAGGCCACCACCGTCGAGATCCACCACCGCCACCTTCGTGTACGTGGAACCGACGTCGGCGCAGACCGCGACGTTCACGCCGCCGCGGGCACGACCACCGTGCCGGTCGCCGTCACCGCCACGATCGGCTCGGCCAACACCTCGGCGGCCGACTCACCCCGATCGGGACGACCCCGGCACACCACCCGCGCCACGAAATCGACGGTACGGCTGCGGACACCCACCCGGGTCACCGTCGCCGTCACCTCCAGCACGTCCCCAGCCCTCATCGGCGCCCGGAACTGCACATCCGCGTACGACGCGAACAACCCCTCGTCGCCGTCGGTGCGGATACACACCTCCGTCGCCACGTCCCCGAACAACCCCAACGCGTACGCCCCGTCCACCAGGTTCCCCGCGTAATGCGCATGCGAGTACGGCACATACCGGCGGTGCGTCACCGTCAACCCGAGCCGTGGATCGCTCACACCCTCACCTTCCTGGTCGTGATCAACGCGTGCACCAGATAACTGGCCACCTCACCCGGGGTGGTGCCCCGGCCGAAAATCCGATCCACACCCAGCTCCCCGGTCATCGTCTCGTCGAACCGCGGCCCACCCACGATCAGCAACGGCCGACGCCCCGCCGGCATCGCCTCCCGGAACGCCGCGGACATCTCCCGCGTGTTGTGCAGGTGCGCGTCGCGTTGCGTCACCACCTGCGACACCAGCACCGCGTCGGCCTTCTCCCGCCGCGCCGCCTCCACCAACTCCGGCACGCTCACCTGCGCACCCAGATTGGTGACCTTCAGCTCCCGGTAGTACTCCAGGCCCTTCTCCCCCGCGATGCCCTTGACATTGAGGATCGCGTCGATGCCCACCGTGTGCGCGTCCGTACCGATACACGCCCCCACCACCGACAGCTTGCGCCGCAGCCGCTGCTTCACCACCGCGTTGACCTCCTTGGCGCTCAGCAGCGGGAAGTCCCGCTCCACCACCTGCACCGCCGACAGGTCCACCAGATGGTTCACCCGCCCGTACACCACGAAGAAGGTGAACCCGTCGCTCATCGGCTTGGCGTGCACCAGCATCGCCGGGTCGATGCCCATCCTGTTCGCCAACTGCACCGCCGCGCCCTCGGCCCGCTTGTCGTGCGGCACCGGCAACGTGAACGACACCTGCACCATGCCGTCACCGGTGGTGTCCCCGTACGGCCGGACGATCCGCTTCTCCGTCACGCCGACCCCTCCAGGATCTCCGTGGCCGGGTTGTAGTAGCCGGCCTCGTGCCGCGCCACCCCGTCCAGACCCTTGCCCCGGTCCGCGGGCCGCTTCATGATCCCGAAGGTGCCCTCGGCGATCGCCGTCAACAACGACTGCCCACCGATCCGCTCCAGCAGGTCCACCGCCTCAGCCAACACCCGATGCGCACGCTGCTGGATGAACCCACCCGGCGCCGGCACAAAATCCTCGTGCAACCCACCCGCCGCACCCAACACGTACCGGACGTTCTGCAGAGCGATGTCCCGATCCGACAACCACGGCGTCACCACCGCCTCGGTCATCATCCCCACCAGCAGGATCCCCTGCCCCGTCATGGCACCCACCAGATTGAAGAACCCGTCGAGCAGGTTCCCCCGGAACACGTCCCCGGTCATGTGCTTCGTCGGCGGCATCCACTTCAACGGCGCATCGGGAAACAACTCCCGAGCCAGCAACGCATGCGCCAACTCCAACCGCAACGACTCCGGCAGATCCGGGTTGATCTCGAACGCGTGCCCCAACCCCAACTGCCAGTCCGCCAACCCCGCCTCATGCGCGAAAAACTCGTTCAACAACTGCGACACCGTCACCGTGTGCGCCTCGTCCACCGCATCCGCCGTGGTCAGGTAGTTGTCCTCACCGGTGTTGATGATGATCCCCGCCCGCGCGTGCACCTGCCGCGAAAACCGCTGATCGACGAACGTACGGATCGGATTGATGTCCCGGAACAAAATCCCGTACATCGAATCGTTGAGCATCATGTCCAACCGCTCCAGGCCAGCCAGCGTCGCCATCTCCGGCATACACAGACCCGACGCGTAATTGGTCAGCCGCACATACCGCCCCAACTCCCGCGACGAGGAGTCCAACGCCGCCCGCATCAACCGGAAGTTCTCCTGCGTGGCATACGTGCCCGCGAAACCCTCCCTCGTGGCACCCTCCGGCACGTAATCCAGCAACGACTGCCCCGTCGAACGGATCACCGCGATCACGTCCGCCCCCGCCCGAGCAGCCGCCTGCGCCTGCGGAATGTCCTCGTAGATGTCCCCGGTCGCCACAATCAGATAAATCCACGGCCGCTGCGCCGGATCCCCGTACCGCCTGATCAGCCGATCCCGCTCCGCGCGACGCCGGTCCACCTGCCGGATACCGGCCGCCACCGCCCTACGGGCCGCCCGCCGCGCCGCCAACGCCGCCTTCCCACCCGGCACCGCGAACCGCACCGACCCCGCCGCCGCCTTCTGCGCCAACAGCGTCACATCGCTGATCTGCTCCCGAGCCAGGGCGTCGAACAC
>NZ_SMJY01000348.1:0-2753 GCF_004348355.1 Micromonospora sp. KC721
GGGTGTGGGGGAGCGTCCAGTCCGAGGGCACGGGCGACCGTGTCGAAGCGACCGCCCAGGGTCAGGGTGGCGGAGGTGGCGACGACGGTGCGTTCCTCGTACAGGTGGGTGGCGAGAGTGCCGGCGACCGAGAGCGGCGCGACCACCAGGGCCCGGCGGCTGCCGTTCTCCGGTTTCTCCACCCAGGCGACGTCGTGGTCGGCCTCCTCCAGCAGCCGTTGCGCGGTGGTGGAGAGTTCGTCCAGCACCGCCTTGGCCTGCTGCTTGCGGACCGGGTCGGGGTCGTCCGCCTTGACGTCGCCGATCGCGTCCAGCGCGGCCCGGGTCGCCGCGTCGAGCAGGGTGCACGCCTCGCGCAGCGGGGCCGGCAGGCCGGCGGTGAGCCGCCCGGCCGGCACCTCGGCCAGCCCGACGGCGAGCGCGTCGCCGGCCTCGGTGAGCCGGTCGGCGACGTCCGGTTTGAGCAGTGGCCGGGCCCGCCGGGCCGACCGGTCGATCAGCTCCGGGACCAGCTCGGCCTGGGCGGCGGAGGAGACCCGGTCGGCCAACTCGTGCGCCTCGTCGACGATCAGCAGCTTGTGCGGCGGCACGATGTGCCGGTCGGCCAGCATGTCGACCGCGAGCAGACTGTGGTTGGTGACCACGATGTCGGCCTCGCGGGCGCGGGCCCGCGACGCCTCGGCGAAGCACTCCTGCCCGAACGGGCAGCGGGTGGCGCCGACGCACTCCCGGGCCGGCATGGAGACCAGCCGCCACGCCTGGTCGTCCACGCCCGGGTCCAGTTCGTCCCGGTCGCCGGTGTGGGTCTCGTCCGCCCAGTCGCGCAGCCGCTGGATCTGCTTGCCGAGCCGGCCGGCCTCGCCGAGCCACTTCGTGCCGCCGCCGGGCCGGGCGGCGGGCGCGTCGAAGAGGGTGTCCTCCGGTTCGTCCTCGGTGGAGCCGTCCAACCGGGCCAGGCAGAGATAGTGGTGCCGCCCTTTCAGCACGGCGAAGGTGGGCCGGCGGCCGAGCAACGGTTCGACCGCGTCGGTGAGCCGGGGCAGGTCGTGCTCGACGAGCTGGGACTGCAACGCCAGGGTGGCGGTGGAGACCACCACCGGACCGTCCACGGTCAGTGCCGGGGCCAGGTACGCCAACGACTTGCCGGTGCCGGTGCCGGCCTGGACCAGCAGGTGTTCACCGGCGGCGACGGACCGCTCGATCGCCTCGGTCATCTGCTGCTGCCCGGGGCGGGCCGCGCCTCCGGGGACCGCGCCCACGGCCGCGGCCAGCAGCTCGCTTCCGCTGGGTCTGGCCCCCCGACGCCGGCTGCGGGCCGACGGGTTGGCGGTGTCGGTGGCGGTGCGGGGCGGGGTCACCGTGCGACGGTACCCGCCGGCACTGACGGCGGCCCTCGCGACGCCCGGGGCGGGGCGGTCACGGTACGGCAACCCGACCCCCGTGTCCGGTAACTTCCCCGCAGCGATCGACGGGCGGAATCGGCTAGGGTGCGACTCATGCCGAGCGATGTGGTCCGTGTGATCTACCGCAAGTACGACGGCAGCGCCCACCGCGACTACCCGGCCCGTCGGCTCACGGAGGACGACCTCGGCGTCTGGCTGGGTGTGCCGGCCGGCACCGAGTCGGTGTACCACGGCCGCCCGTCGGTCGAGCAGATCCCGTTCGTGTTGCTCGTGCCGCATCACGCCTGGTGGACGGGGATGTTCAACCCGCCGCCGCGCACCAGTGAGGTCTACTGCGACATCACCACACCGGCCCGTTGGGAGGGCGCCGACACGGTGCACCTGTTCGACCTGGACCTGGACGTGGTGCGTCGCCGGGCGACCGGCCTCGTCGAGCTGCGCGACGAGGACGAGTTCGCCGAGCACCGGGAGCGGTTCGGCTACCCGGCGGATCTGGTCGCCGAGGCGGAGGCGGCGGCCCAGTGGCTGCTCGGCGCGTTGGGCGACGGCACCGAACCGTTCGCCACGTCGTACCGCAAGTGGCTGGCCCTGGTGCTCTGAGCGGGATCACCAGGCCGGCGGCCAGCCGTCGTCGGCGCCCAGACCCGGCAAGTCGGGCAGTTTGTCAGGGTTGAACTGATTGAAGATGCCGGTGATCCGTCCCTCGGCGACCGCGAACGCGACCACCAGCCGCAAGGGCCGGCCGTCGGTGTGCACCGTCTCCATCTGCAACCCGAGCACGCCGTCCACCAGCACCGGGCGGCCCAGCACCCGCTGGCCGTAGCGGCCGGCCCGACCGAAGAGTCCGAGGACGAACCGGCCGACGTTGTCCGCGCCGGTGACCGGCCGGCGGGCCGAGGGGAAGTGCCCGCCGCTGTCGCTGACCAGCAGCACGTCCGGGGCCAGCACCCGGAGCAGGGCGGTCAGGTCGCCGGACTCGGTGGCGGCGGCGAAGGCGGCCACCACCCGTCGCTGCTCGGCGGCGTCGGCGGTGTGCCGGGGCGCGTCCGGCGCGTGGACCACCCGGCGGGCCCGGGAGGCGAGCTGCCGGGCCGCCTCCGGGCTGGTGCCGAGCGCCTCGGCGATCCGGGCGAAGGGCACCGCGAAGACGTCGTGCAGGACGAAGGCGACCCGCTGCTCGCCGAGCATCCGGTACGCCACCGCCGTCAGCCGGCCGCGTTCGGCCTCGAACTCCGCCACCGTATCCACCGTCACCCGAACCTCCCGTTGTCGGTCCGCATTCTTCCGGTACCGCCGGACGGTCTGTTGCCC
This sequence comes from Micromonospora sp. KC721, assembly GCF_004348355.1. Classification (NCBI taxonomy): domain Bacteria; kingdom Bacillati; phylum Actinomycetota; class Actinomycetes; order Micromonosporales; family Micromonosporaceae; genus Micromonospora; species Micromonospora sp. KC721. The sequence continues at coordinate 2,715 of NZ_SMJY01000348.1, forward strand.
CGGCGGCTCTCGGGAGGCGGGGACCGGTGGGGTGGGTGA
>NZ_SMJY01000349.1:0-2714 GCF_004348355.1 Micromonospora sp. KC721
GCCCGCGTACTCGTCGATGTGCAGGTCCGCGCCGCCGTCGACGGGGCCGGTCCAGCGTACGGTCAGCTCCTCCAGCGCCTGATCCTGCACGAAGGAGACCAAGCCCTGCCGGTACAGCTCCAGCAGCGCCAGAAACCGGGCCACCACCTCCAGGGTGATCTCGCAGTCGGCGCAGAGCTGGGTGAAGCTGGCAATGCCGGCCCGACGCAGCCGCCCAGCGATGATCTCGGCGTGTTCCCGGACGCTGACCCGGACCATGTGCACGTGGGCGATGGACACCTCGGGCGTCGGCTTCGGGGTCATCGCCCGGATCGCGAGCGTCCGCAGCCGGTCCGGTCCGATACCGAGCACCAGGTCGGGCAGCGCCTCGGCGTACCGGGGCTCCAGGGTGACCGCGCGCGGGTACCGCCGGCCGCCGACCGCCTCCAACTCGGCGATGTGCGCCGCCGCCTCCTTGTACGCCTTGTACTGCAGAAGCCGGGCGAAGAGCAGGTCCCGCGCCTCCAGCAGGGCGAGGTCCTCCTCGTCCTCCACCTCGGCGGCCGGCAGCAGCCGGGCCGCCTTCAGGTCGAGCAGGGTCGCGGCGACGAGCAGGAACTCGCTGGTCTCGTCGAGGTCCCACTGATCGCCCAGCGCCCGGAGGTAGGCGATGAACTCGTCGGTGACCCGGTGCAACGCCACCTCGGTCACGTCGAGTTTGTGCTTGCTGATGAGCTGGAGCAGCAGGTCGAAGGGGCCGGTGAAGTTGGCCAGCCGGACGGTGAAACCGGCGTTCTCCTCCGCCGGCTGCGGCACGTCGACGGCACCCCGAGACGGCACGTCCGCGGCACCCGGCGACGACGGAGCAGAGGGCTCGGCCGACTGCGGAGGGCTCGCGGGCGGGTCGAGGGGTGGCGCGGTCACCGGGAGACCGTAGTCCACGTCGCGGGCGTCCGGCGTTCCGGCTACCGCTCCGCCTGGGCGGCGATCACCTCGCGGGCCAGTTGGCGATAGTTGCGGGCGCCGGAGGAAGCCGGGTCGAGGGTGGTGATGGGTGCGCCGGCCACCGTGGACTCGGGGAACTTCACCGTCTTGGTGATCACGGTCTGGTAGACCTTGTCGCCGAACGCCTCGACCACCCGCTGGAGCACCTGGCGGCAGTGCGTGGTGCGGCTGTCGTACATGGTGGCCAGGATGCCCTCGAGTTCGAGGTCGAAGTTGAGCCGCTCGCGTACCTTGTCGATGGTGTCCAACAGCAGCGCCACGCCGCGCAGACTGAAGAACTCGCACTCGAGCGGGATGAGCACCCCGTGCGCCACGGTCAGCGCGTTGATCGCCAGCAGACCCAGCGAGGGCTGGCAGTCGATCAGGATGTAGTCGTACTCCTTGCGGACCTGCTTGAGCACCCGGGCCAGGGCCATCTCCCGGGCGACCTCGTTGACCAACTGGATCTCGGCGGCGGAGAGGTCGATGTTCGCCGGCAGCAGGTGCAGCCCGGCGACGTCCGTCTTGATCAGGACGTCCTCGGCGATGACGTCGTCCTGCATGAGCAGGTTGTAGACGGACAGGTCGAGGTTGTGCGGGTTGACGCCGAGGCCGACGGAGAGCGCGCCCTGCGGGTCGAAGTCCACCAGCAGCACCCGGCGGCCGTACTCGGCGAGCGCGGCGCCCAGGTTGATCGTGGTGGTGGTCTTGCCGACCCCGCCCTTCTGGTTGGCCATCGCGATGATCCGGGCCGGGCCGTGCCGGTCGGTGGGCATCGGCTCCGGGATGGGCTTGCGCATCGTGTACGCGGCCGGGTCCGCCGGACCCAGGTCCGCGCCGAGCGAGGCCTGTTGTTCGCGGAGCTCCGACGTCCAGGCGTCGGCACGGTCACCGTTGCCAGCCATGTTCTTCGTTGCCCCCTCCCGACGACCACCCGGCGTCGGAGCCGTCCGACGTCCTTCGCGGCGCCGCTGCGCACCCCGGTTGTCGCCCCAGGAGGTCCGCGCCGATGCCGACTGTACGCCACCGACCAGCGACGCGTCCGGTACCGCTCCGGCGTGTCGGCCGTCGCGGCCGCTCAACGCCCCGCCGACGCCGCCCGGGACCGCCGGGCTGGCCCGCCGGCGGTCAGCCGCGGGCGCGCGGATGGGCGGTGGCGTACACCTCGCGCAGCCGGTCCACGGTCACCAGGGTGTAGACCTGCGTGGTGGTCACCGAGGCGTGGCCGAGCAGTTCCTGCACCACCCGCACGTCCGCGCCGCCGTCGAGCAGATGGGTGGCGTACGAGTGGCGCAGGGTGTGCGGAGAGACCGCGTGAGGACCAGTCACCGGCAGTCCGGCCCGCTCTGCGGTGCGGCGCAGCACCATCCAGGCGCCCTGCCGGGTCAACGGGCCACCCCGGGCGTTGACGAAGACCGCCGGGGTGCCTCGCCCGGCGGCGACCAGCCCCGGTCGGGCCCGGACCAGCCAGGCGCGCAGCGCCGCCACCGCGTGCCCGCCGACCGGGACGAGCCGGGTGCGGCCGCCCTTGCCGCGCAGCAGCACGGTGCCCTCGTCGACGTCGAGGTCGTCCACGGCTGCGCCGACCGCCTCGGAGATCCGCGCGCCGGTTCCGTACAGGAACTCCAGCAGCGCCCGGTCGCGCAGCGCCAGGGCCGCGCCGTCGCCGGCGGCGGTGACCGCTCCGGCGGTCTCCACCAGGCGGACCACGTCGTGCACCGGCAGCGCCCGGGGCAGCCGCCGGGGTGGGG
>NZ_SMJY01000034.1:0-39823 GCF_004348355.1 Micromonospora sp. KC721
AGTCTTGGTCGACAGCTGTCCTACCTGGAGCCTCGCACCCATCGATCACCGGGCCCGCCGCACCCACCCTAAGCTGCAAGATCAGCTTGGAAAAGGCTCCATGTGATTCGTTGGTGAGCTAGAACGAGCGGTGCTCAGCGGAGAGCCGTTTCAGCATTCCGGCCGCCGCGACGTGCCGGCGGCATCACCCCCGGCCTGGGCGGGGTCGTCGGGGTTAACGCTGGGGCGGACATACAGCCGAGCCGTGGGCGACATCGTAGGGTGGCCTTGACGCTGACAGCGACCCGCTGGCAGGAACTCAACGATCTTCACTCATGCGGAAGCTCAGGTCACAGAGACGTCCAGTTACGGATGTCTCGGTGAACCTCGGTGGTTATCCGCACACCGTAGTTGACGTTCAGGTTGGGGCCGGGATAGTTGCCGTTGATGGCCGTGACGCATGGGCCACAGCCGGGCACGGCCGGCACGTAGACCGGTGAACCGTTCTGACCAAAGAAAGTGTCGTTGTCATAGGAGAGGCGCTGCGCGGTGGAGGGAGCGACGACACCATCGGCTGCCCACTGCAACCAGGGCGTGGACTGCTTGTCATTGGGGAAGCCCTGAGTCCGCACCGCGGTGCCGGCGAAGATGTAGTTCGTCGAGTACCCATAGGCACCCGTCAGCTGCCCGAGGGGCTGCCCCGACGGTCGGCAGTCGACCTTGACAGCGCCGTAGTCGTACTCGGGAACGGGCGGACCACCCCAACGCGCCGCCTTGTAGAGGACCCTGGCCGGGCAGATGATCGCATTCGGGCCGCCGCCGTGGACGTGATAGTTGCTGTGCCAGATGCCGGTCTCCGCACCGTAGACGCAGTGGCCAGCCGTGATGATGGTGGTGCTGCGATCATGGTGGCCGGACACCCAGCCGGTGCAGCGGCCCGCCTTCCACTGACCGTCGTGATCGTAGTACGAGAAGGTGAGAAGGACGGTCGCGGTAGCGGGATAGGCCGCCGGATCGACCGGGTAACGGCCATCGGTGCCGATGATGGCCTGGGTGCCGATGTTCTCGGTCAGCGACACGGCGGCGGCCGGAGCCTGCGCCACGGTCAGGCCGGTGATCGCGGCGAGCACGGCCGCGAGCACCCGCCGTACGGTGAATCTGGAGACCACGTCGATCAACCTGACCAAACATCGAATAACAGATCACTACTTAGGCTGATGTAGATGAGTGTGATGCCGACGGCGACGGTAGGCAAGGGGATGGACGAGGGGGACGGCGGAGCGCGACACCCCGAAGGCGAACCGATCTGCCGCACGGTATCGATCATGCTGGCGAAACTCCGGCGGATTGGTGCGGGCGTCCGAACTCGTCCCGCGGCCCGCTCGACCAGCACCTGGCGGGCGTCGCCGAGGTGCAGCTGGATTGGGCCGACCCGCCGGGGGTCGGTATGCGTCGAGTGAGGTGGGATCAGTCATGCCGGCACCGCCCATCTGCGTGGCACAGCAGCAGGCACAACGCGACGGCTGCCTGCTGGGGGACGACGCCGTCGCCGAGGACTCGCAGCGCGCTGGTGCGTGGTAACGCGAGTGTCGGGTTGGTTACGTGGCCGGTTTCCAGGCCCATCAGCCATTCTACGAATGGCGGCGCCAGGGCCGGTTTGCCGTGTCGCCCTGGTTGGGTCGGCTCCGGCACCGGCCGGCCGAGCAGCAGCTCCCACCGCGCCACCGCTGCTGCGTATACCCCCCTCTGGTTGGCGTCGGGATGGCCCAGCCCGGCCACGGTGGTGCGCAGGTCCGAGCCACCGTGACCGTGGCGTCCGGGCGCGTGCGGGGGCGTAGGCGCAGTGCCACCTCGTCGAGCGGCACCCGTTGCCGGTGCAGGAAGAACTTGCCGCGCAGCGGGTGCCCGTCCGCGTTGGCCGGCGCGGAGCCGCTGCGGATGGATCGGTCGAAGGTGACCGCGTCGGCCCACTCCTGCGGGCTGTGCTCGCGCAAGGCGAGCCAGAAGCCGTCGTCGTGGAACGGGCATCCCACACACGACGACTTCGGGGTGTCGGCGAGACCGTGCCCGGCCAGGAAACGCAGGCAATCGGCTCGCCGCCAGCCCAGGTCGAGCAGCGGGTGCACGTTGCGTATGTAGACGACGTCGGAGTTTCGGGCCGCCCGATCTCGTCCAGGCTGATCCCGATCGCGGCCTCCGCCCGGATCCCTGCCGGTACTCGCCTCGGGTGCGGGTAGCCCAGCCGGCGCCGCACCTCGGCCTTGATCGGTTTGATCTTCTACTCGGAGGTGCTTATCTGCACCTGAGTCGGAGTGGAAGCGTGCGCGCTCCCGGGTTGGACGTGGTTTCGATTTGACTTGCGGTCAAGAACGAACTCCTTTGGATCGCGGAAAGGGCCGCGCACCCTGATCAGGGTGCGCGGCGCAGGATGGCCGGAATCTGTGGTTGTCGAGGTTCTGTAAGCGACTTGCTTTTCAGTTCAGGCCGGCGTGGCTGTGACGGTGAGGCTGGCCGGACGGTATTGGGGTGTCAGGTGGCTCGAACGACGCCCGGCCGAGCACGACCGTGCTGGCGGCGTGCATCCGCTCGAGGTTCATCGCGTCGAAGGCCGCGTCCATGTCCAATACCATGGGATTACCGCCCTGACCGGCGAAGAAGCCGTCGAGAGTGACGATGTTGGAGACGGTGAAGTTGCGCATGATGCGAGCCTTTCCGTCACGGGTGATTATTGCTCCGTCGAGAGACCGGCTGGCGTAGGAAAATCATTGGTTGGCGCGAGAGTTTTGACTCGCGTACCCGCGCCGCTGTTCACCCGCTCCGCCCCGCGCACTGGACCTGAAAGCGAGCCTTGCCATGTCGTCAGCTGCCCGCGTCCAGGAGCAGCTGTGCGGCGACCGCCGCCCCGTCGGTGCGGATCGTGTCGGCCACGGCGGTTGCTCGGGCCCGGGTCTCGGACGCCAGGGCCGTACCGAGCGCGGCCGACAGGGAGCCAGTCGTCGGCGTCGAACCGTTGTGGGCCGAGCCGATGCCCAGCTCAGCGACCCGGCCGGCAAAGTACGGCTGATCCGCCATCTGAGGTACCACCACCTGCGGTACACCGGCCCGGGCGGCGGTTGTGGTGGTGCCCGCGCCGCCGTGATGCACCACCGCGGCTATGCGGCGGAACAGAACTTGCTGATTCACCTCGCCGACGGCGAAGCAGTCGTCCCGCTCGTCGATCAGGTTCAGATCGGCCCAGCCGCGTCCGACCAGAACACGTCGGCCCTGCGCGCGGATCGCCTCGATGGCAACCTGGGCCACGCCGGCCGGAGCGGGCATGCTCCCGAAGCCCACGTACACCGGCGGCTGGCCGGCATCCAGGAACGCCACCAGGTCTGCCGGCAGCGGCCGCTCGTCCGGCACTATCCACGCGCCGGTCTGCACCACGTCGAGGTCCGTCGATCCCTGCCACGGCGCCAGGACCGGGTCGGCCGCCAACCACGGACTTCGGGTGATGACGTGATCGCGGACGTTGTCCACCGGTGGCAGGCCGACCGAAACTCGGTGGCTGTTGAGTACATCGCCGAACATTGCGTTGTAGTCCTGGATGCTCAGGTCGTTGAGCACCCGGCTGTCGGTCACCTCCGGCGGCGACGGCCGGCCAGGCAGCGGCTGTGGCCGATGATGCGGCGACGGCAGATAGATCGGACAGTAGGCCGCGAACACGTGCCGAATCCCCAACTGCTCCGCCACTGACTGCGCGCTGGCGGCGACGGGGAACAGGCCGGTGGTCACCACGACGTCGCAGTCTTCGGCCACGGGGGGCAACTTGGCGAACTGTTCGGCCATCAAGGCAGCCTGTATGCGCGGAATGTCGGCCGCTGATGGTCGCGTCGCACCGTCGAGTAACTGCCGCACCGGCAGGCCCAGCGACACCAGCGGCACATCGACCTCGCTCAGCCGTCCTGCCCAGTCCGGCGGCGCGCACACCCGCACGTCTGCGCCGAGCTTCTGCAAAGCCACCGCCAGTCCCACCAACGGTTCGACGTCCCCACGTCCCCCGTACGTTGACAACAGAACGCGCATTTCGTACCCCCGCTTCCGTGGTTTGCCTTCGGCCGACGATTCTGCGGCACGACCCGGGCCTTGCCACAAGCCCCACGGTGCGATATACGTTAAGAAGGCGAGGAAGAGCGTGCTCTCCTCGCTTTTCTCGTGCCCGGATTTCTCGTACGTTGCTAGCCGAACGACAGGCTCATGACCGAAAGCATGCCGCCATCCATCGGTCACGTAGCAGACAAAGCCGCACTTCAGCACCTGCAACCGAGTTTCCGAACGGTACACGGCCGGGCCACCGCACCGGCACGTGCTCTTCCGGGGCTGGGCCGGGATGCTGACCATCGCCCTCACCGACCTCACCGGCGAGGGTCACCCCGACCTGCTCGGCCTGGCGCCGGACGGCACCCTGTTCGCGTTCGCGAACCGGGTCCGGACCCGCCGCTCGACAGCTACGCCGTGCCGGTGGTCCTCGGCACCGGCTTCGACGAGTACAACATGATCGGCTGATCAGCCCTGTCCGTCGCGCGGGATCCGGACGGTGAAGATGGTGCCCTCACCCGGCACCGAGGTCACCTCGGCCGTACCGCCGTGCGCCTCGGCGATCGCCGCGACGATGGCCAGGCCGATGCCGGAGCCCTCCCGCTGCCGGCCCCGGGAGGTCGCGCTGCGGTAGAACCGCTCGAAGACCCGCCGGCTGTCCTCCTCGGTGAGACCCGGCCCGTCGTCGGCCACCTCGATCACCGCCACACCGTCGTAGGCGGAGAGCCGGACCTCGGCGGCGGTCCCCGGCGGGGTGTGTCGTCGTACGTTGGACAACAGGTTGGCCAGCAGCTGCCGCAAGCGCAGTTCGTCGCCGGACATCACGATCGAGCCCGGCGCCCGCACGCCCAGCGGGCGGTCGGGATCGATGGCCCGGGCGTCGGCCACCGCCTCGGTGGTGAGATGCGTCAGGTCCACCTGTGCCCGGTCCAACGGCCGGCCCTCGTCCAGCTTGGCCAGCACCAGCAGTTCGTTGACCAGCTGGCCCATCCGGGTCGCCTCGGACTCGATGCGCCGCATCGCGACCTCGAGGTCGGCCGGCCGCGCGCCGGCGCCGTGGCGGAACAGTTCGGCGTAACCGCGGATGGTGGCCACCGGTGTGTTGAGCTCGTGTGACGCGTCGGCGACGAACCGACGCAGGCGCTCTTCCGACGTCTGTCGTTCCTGGAAGGCGGTCTGGATCTGCATCAGCATCGCGTTGAGGGCCGCGCTGAGCCGCCCGATCTCGGTGCTGGGCCGGGCCGGGCTTATGCGGAGGTCCAGGCGCCCGGCGCCGATCTCCCCGGCTGTCCTGGCGATCCGGTCCAGGGGCCGGGTGCCCAGACCGATCACCCACCAGGCGATCACCACGATCGCGACCAGGATGACCACGGTCGCGGCCACCTCCGTCCGGATGAGCTGACGGTTCACCGTGTCGTAGTCGGTGAGTGGAAGGCCGACCTGCAGGATCGCCTGGCGGTCGGGCAGCCAGCCGGACCGCACCCGCCACTGCTTCGGCTGCTGATCGGCCAGGGTGACGGTGGCGTACACCCCGCCGTCCGGATTGCCCGGGCTGGGGGCCTCCGGTTGTAGCTGGATCGTGGACGTCTGCCCGACCGGGCTCTGCAGGTCGAGCATGGGAGTGCCGTCCGGGGAGAGGACCCGCAGGAGCACGAAAGGCTGGCCGCCCGCGCTGGCCAGCCGCCCGTTGCCGGAGTCGGACGGGCCCAGCCCACCGCCGTCGCCCATCTGCGCCCCGACTATCGTGCTGAGCTGATCGAGCTGGGTGTCGGTGCGGGAGACCAGGAAGTATCGCAGCGCCGCCAACGTGGCGAGCGCCGCCACACTCATCCCGGCCGCCAGCAGCACGGCGACCAGGGCAACCAGCCGGACCCGCAGGCTCACGCCGCTCACGCGGACGGCAGCCGCAGCGTGTAGCCGACCCGGGGAATGGTCTGGATCAGCGGCGGATCGAACTGGTCGATCTTGCGGCGGAGGTAGCTGATGTACGTCGAGACCACCCCGTGGTTGCCGCCGAAGTCGTATTCCCACACCTGGTCGACGATTTGCTGCTTGGACACCACCCGCCCGGCGTTCTGCATCAGGTAGCGCAGCAGGTTGAACTCGGTCGGGCTCAGGTCGATGACGACGTTCTGCCGGCGCACCTCGTGTGCCTCCTCGTCGATCACCAGGTCCGCGTAGCGCAGGCCGCGGCTCTCTCCTCCCGGTGTCGGCGGGGGCGCGGTCAGCTGGAACCGGCGCAGGACCGCCCGGGCTCGGGCGATCAGCTCATCGAGGCTGAACGGCTTGGTCAGGTAGTCGTCGCCGCCGACGCTCAGGCCCTCGACCTTCTCGGCGACCGTCCGCCGCGCGGTCAGGAAGATCACCGGGGCGAGCACGTGGTTCTCCCGCAGCCGCCGGCACAGGTCGATGCCGGAGCCGTCGGGCAGCAGCACGTCCAGGATGATCAAATCGGGCCGCTCCCGAGCGACGGCGACCTCGGCCTCCGCGCAGTCCCCGGCCGTCGTGGCCGCGAAGCCCGCATAGCGCAGCGCGGACGCGACCAGATCGGCCAGGAAGAGCTCGTCGTCGACGACCAGGATCCGTGGGGCGTCGGTGGTCGCGGAGCCGTCGGCCGTCCTATCCGGGGTTACCACAACTCGTCCCCTCCGGGTGGTTCGTCGCTCACGATGGTGCTGCCCATTCTGCTCGTTGCGCGCCGCCCCGGGGATGCGGCGCCTTCCCTGTTCGCTGAGAGAACCTTGTGAAAACCTCAGGCGCCCCCACGGCAGGGGTACGAGCAGGTCGGACGTACCGACGAAGTGGCCGGTCCGGACGAGGAGCGGTAGGCCGTCCACCGGGTGGACGGGTGCGTAGCCGGATCGCCCAGTAACCCGTCGCCCGGCTCCGATCTCTCACAGAACTCGAAAGGCCATCACACGGCCGCCTCAAATCGGCGTGATCGACTGGCTCACGCACCGGCATCCGAAGAATGCCGGCCGAAAGGGTCGAGAGGACGGGGACCGATGTACACGACGCTGGCACGAAGGGTGGTCCGCCACCCATGGTGGACGATCGGCGCCTGGCTGGTCGCCGCGGCCGTCGTCGGGTTCTTCGGGCCCGGCCTGTCCGCCAGCGGAGACCAGGCCGAGTTCCTGCCGTCCCACTACGAATCGGTCCAGGCCGGCAAGGCGCAGAAGGCCGCGTTCGCCCAGAGCGGGGCCGGAAGCGCCGCGACGTTCGTGGTGCAACGCCGGGACGGTGCCGCGCTGACCGGTGCCGACCAGCAACTCGTCGAACAGGCCGCCGGTCAACTGCGTGACCGCGCGATCCCGCACGTCACCGAGGTGCAGGCCGGCAGGCAGACAGTATCGGAGAACGGTCTCGTCCAGCTCATCCAGGTCACCGTCGACGGTACGCAGAGCGACCCCGGCACCCAGGAGGCCGGCCGGGCGCTACGTGCCGCCACCGAGCCGATGTTCGCGAACACCGATCTGAAGGCGGGCATGACGGGCGACGTCGGCATCGTGATCGACGCAGAGGACGCCTTCGCCTCGGCCGAGCAGGTGATCGCCCTGGCGACGGTCGGCCTGATCATCGTGCTGCAGCTGCTCATCTTCCGCAGCCCGGTCGCCGCCCTGCTGCCGATGGTGACCATCGGCCTGCTGGTCTTCGTCTCGGTGAAGCTGATCGGCATCGCCCAGCGGATCTTCAGCCTGACCGCCGAGCAGTCGGTCACGGTCTGGGTGACCGTCGTGTTGTTCGGCGTCGGCACCGACTACATCCTCTTCCTGCTCTTCCGGTATCGGGAGCAGCTTCGCGGCGGGGACGACCCGCGCACGGCGCTGATCCACGCGACCGCCCGGGTGGCCAAGGTGATCACGTCGGCCGGCGCGGCGATCGTGATCGCCTTCAGCACCCTGGCGTTCTCCTCGTTCGGCTCGTTCAAGGCGCAGGGCCCGGCACTGGCCATCGCGGTCGTCGCCACGGTGGTCACCGCACTCACCCTGATCCCGGCGATCGTCTCGTTGCTCGGGCCGAAGGTGTTCTGGCCGTCCAAGAGTTGGCAGCGGCAGCCCCGGGCCCGGGCGTCGACCAAGCTCAGCAACCTGGTTGTTGACCGTGCCGGGGTTCTCGCTGCCGCCGCGGTCGTCGTTCTCGCGCTGCTGTCCCTGGGTGCGCTGCGTTTCCAGGCCAGCTACGACTACAACGCCGGCCTCCCGCAAGACACCGAGTCGGCGATCGCCCTGAAGGACCTGCAGCGCGGCTTCCCGGTCGGCGCCCTCAACCCGAGCTCCGCACTGCTGGTCAGCGACACCGGGCAGCCGCTGGAGGAGACGGCTGTCGACGCCTTCCGGTCGCGGCTCGCCGGCGTCGAGGGGGTCGGCCAGGCCGGGCCCGCCGCGTACAGCCCGGATCGCACCGTCGCCCGGATCAGCGTGCTGCTCGACCACGAATCCGGCAGCCCGGAGGCGGTCGACACGGTCGCCGACGTGCTGCGGCCGACCGCGCACGAGGCGGCCCCGGCCGGCACCCACGCCCTGGTGGGCGGCCCCACCGCGACCTTCGCCGACATCCGCAGCGCGGTGAACCGGGACTACTCGGTCGTCTTTCCGCTCGCCGCCGCGCTCACCGCGCTTGTCCTGCTCGCCCTGCTGCGCAGCATCGTCGCCGCGGTGCTGCTGATGGTCCTGGTCGGGCTCAGCTACCTGGCCACGCTCGGCACGTCGGTGCTGGTCATGCAGGAAGGACTGGGCAAGGCCGGGATCATTTTCAACGTCCCGATCTTCATGTACCTGTTCGTGGTCGCGATCGGCACCGACTACAACATCCTGATGGTGGACCGGCTGCGCGACGAGACACGCGAGGGCCACTCCCCGCGCGAGGCCGCGCGTCTGGCCATCCGGCACACCGGCCCCACCGCGGTGGCCGCAGGCGTCATCCTGGCCGGCACCTTCTCCTCGCTCCTGCTGGCCGGCGTCGCCCTGCTCGCCGAGATGGGCTTCGCGGTCGCCGCCGGCATCCTGATCTCCGCGCTGCTGGTGTCGTCGCTGCTGGTGCCGGCGCTCATGGTGCTGATGGGCCGCGGGTTCTGGTGGCCCGCGCGGCTCACCGCGGTGCAGCGTCCGCAGCCGGTGGCGGTGACCGACCCGGCCAGCCCACCCGAGCCGGTGGTCGGCGGGCCGGTCGCCGAGACCGCCGTGGGATCCGGGGACGTGGGGAACCTGCGATGATAGAACTCACGCACCCTGACGCAGCGGTACGGGGACCGCACGGTGGTCGACGATCTCAGCTTCTCCGTACGCCCCGGCGTGGTCACCGGCTTTCTCGGGCCGAACAGCGCCGGCAAGACCACCACGATACGGATGATCCTCGGGCTGGCGACGCCCACCCGGGGCACTGTCACCACCGACGCGCGCTGACACGTCAGTCGGCGCATCCAGCGTGGCATACAGCGAGATGTCGCCGGCGTCGATGGACAGCTCCAAACGGCCAGTCAAGCACACACCCGCGAAGAGCATCAGCCCTGCTCCGGCGAGAGCGACAGTCCCGGCCACGACCGCGCGGTCGGCCCCTCCGATCTCACCGCCAGGCGCGTTGTCAGCGGCAGAAGGGTGAACCGGGGCGGCGTCGGAGAGCTTGGTGTTGAGGGGAAGCACGGAGGCTTCGGTGCCCGGCTGGCATCTGGCCCATTGCCGTCAATCGGCGAAGGCTAGGCCATGCTCGGCCAGCGCGGTGGCCAGGATGCTGACCGCCTTCGGCCCGACCCCGTGCAGGGACAGTAGGTCGCGGCGGCTGTGAGCGGACAATTGCGCGAGTGTCGTTATGCCGGCTTCGAGCAGGGCGCTGTTAGCTGGTCGCCCGATCGGCGGCAGGTCACCGATCTGCGCGGGCACGTCGCGAGCACTCACGCCATCACGATAGTCCGGCCGGGTCCACTGATCCGCGAACCCGACATCACCACGCCTCGTCACGAGCATGGTGCCCCGACCGACGGCAGATGTGTAAGGCGCACTGATCAGTCAACTCGCCACGACGGCCGTACGTCACTTGGCACCGGTGTCGCCAGGGCGGCCGGCGAACCGCCTGACGATGGCACGGTGGTTGTCCGCGGCACGGACCGTCTGTTCCCTGTCGAGATTCGTGCCGGGCATGCGACTGAGCCGTTCGACCTCGTCGGGCAGGCGGAGGTGTTCACGATGCGCATGCTCACGGCAGGTTAGGCAGGCCACGCCGGACGTAACCGTCTGAACGTGAGGAGGGGGGGAGCAGCCGCCGTGAATCGTCTCGGACGTGAATTCCCCCGCTTTGATGGAGCGGTGGTTACCTGCTCCCGGCTGGTGCAGGGTGGCGATAGGTGGTTCGGCTGGTTCCGTCTGGCGGCTGTGCCAGGCGGCCTCGTACTCGTTCGGGCTGAGGTAGCCCAGCTCGCGTTGGATGCGGCGGGTGTTGTACCAGCCGTCGATGTAGGCGAAGATCGCGTTCTCGGCCTCGTCGCGGGTCCGCCAGCTCGTGCGGTAGACGAGTTCGATCTTCAGCGTCGACCAGAAGTTCTCCATCAGCGCGTTGTCGTACGAGTCGCCGACGGAGCCCATGGAGGGCAGGATTCCGTTGTCCTGCAAGCGTTCGGAGAAGCGGAACGAGGTGTAGTTCGATCGAGAACGCGTCGCGGACCGCGGCCAGCCAGAACACGCCCTCACCGCAGAAGATGCAGGTGGCGTCGGCGACCCAGAGCCGGTTCGGCCCGTTGGCGGTGAACTGCCGGTTGACCAGATCCGGCGCCGGTGTGTGCCGTGCGTCCTGCCTCGTGAAGCCGCCACGCCAGCCTCGACGCAGGAACGCACCCTGCCAGCCCTGCTGCGCCATCAGCCGCTCGACGCGTTTGCGGCACACGTAGATGCCGTCACGGCGCAGCTGTCGGTGGACCCGGTCCGCGCCGTAGGTGCGCCCGGATGTCTCCCAGATCTCGTGGATGTTGGAGATCAGCCCCAGGTCGACCACGTCGCGGTCGCAGGGCTGCTCGGCCTGCTTGACCCACGCGTAGTAGGTCGAAGCACCGGTGTTGACGACCCGTAGCAGGAGCGCGAGTTGCCGCCGTCCGTGCGCGCCAGTCGCGCGTCACCCCTAACTGTGGGTAGTCGGCGCTCCGCGACGCCCGGGCATTCTGAGCTACCGATGAGCGCGCATCGGGGACCTATCGGGGTGCGGCTGCGCTGTCGAGCTGGACAATCTCGTCGGCAGCGCGTTCGCCGGAGCGGAGGGCGCCGCTGACGGTGCCTGGCGCGACGTCGTCGGTGGCTTCACCGGCGAAGTGCAGCGGCCCGCACGGCGCGGCGAGTGCGGCGCGTTGATGACCAGTGCCAGGCGGCTCGGATGAGTAACCACCCAGGGTCCATGGGTCCGTGCCCCAGTCGACTACCTGGGCGTCGGCCAGGGCGCGGCGTACTCGTTCGCCCCAGACCCGAACCAGCGCGGACACCACCCGCTCGACTGGACCCGGCGGTGGGTGCAGGGCCGCTGCTTTTGGTCCCATGACGAACGCCGTCAGCACCGGCGTGTCGGCGTAGGCCGGCCAGACCACGGGAATGTCCTCGTCGAGCAGGACGTAGCTGGCGCCGGCCGGCCACAGCCGGCTGGTGAAGCGCAACAGCACCTTGATGCCTGGATGCATAGCCAACCTGGCGATTGCCTTGCCTTTCGCGGGCGGCAGCGGTGGTTCGAACCGCACCATGCCGACCTTGAGCACGCCGAGCGGTACGGTAATGATCGCTCGCCGCGCGCGGTAGCAGCGGTCGGCCTCGACCCGGACGCCATCGCGCATCCAGCGCACCGCAGTGACCGGGGCGTCTCGGACAATCACGCAGCCGGCGGCGACGTACTCAAGAAGCCGGTCGTAGCCCTCCGCGACACGCGAATGCCGACCGGTCTCCTCGCCATTGGCCATCACCCGCGCCAGGTAGCGCACGCTCAAGCCGTCCAGGTCGGTGCACGCGTCATTGGCCACGCCGACCGCCAGACGGCCGAGTCGTCCGTCAGCGCTGCGGCCCCGCAGCAGCTCACCGAGCGACACGTCGGGGTCGATGTTCTCCGAACGGACGGTCCGCGCCAGACTTGCGTACCGTCCCATCGTGGGCAACAGCCACGGCAACAACCGCCGCACCCGGCCCTTGTCGACGACACGAGCGCGCCACATTGACATCGCCGGCAGCACGGTCAGGCCAGCGGCGTCCGCCAACACTCGCGACGGGCTGCGTGAGCCGTGCAGCAACTCCGCGCCTCGCTCGACCGGAAACCCGGCGAAATCCCGATCAGTGTGAACCCGGCCCCCGATCCGAGAGCGTGCTTCCAACACCACCGCCCGCTTGCCGGCTTCGCCCAGCCGCCTGGCCGCGGCGAGCCCGGCCGCACCAGCCCCGACCACCACTACATCGGCATCCACACCGACACGGTAGCCACGGCATTCAAGAGGCCACGCCCGCGGACGGGCACCCGAACCAGTTCCAGATCTCATGCGAGTAGCCCGCGGTCCGGCGCGGCGGCACGGTCGCTCATGTAGCCGCCGAGCGCGCTCATGCCGGACAGGAGTGCATCGCGTTGCCTGAATGTTTGCGCCGCGCCTCTGCCGCGGCCCTGGATGTCATGAATGCGGCTGGCCCGGCTTGTCCGTGGCGCCGCCCGACCCCGAGCCTGAGCCTGGTGACGCGGGCGGCGTCAATGCGAGAACGGCTCCAGGCACCCGAATTCGGCAGCCGAGGCGGAAACCTCGACCATGACTCGTTCGGGCCGCACGTCCCCGATCACACAGCCCACCTTCGCGAAGCGAACCGCGTACACCACACCCGGTGGGGCTGTCTCCTGCCCGATCGACGGCCGCATGCCGGTCACCTCGATCGCGTCTGCCTTGATGCCCAGGTCGAGCAGCGCTCGCTGGGTGGACGCCGGCGCGAAGTCCCCCGCCGCGCGAAGTGCCTCAAGCTTGGGCCGGATCCGCGCGGCGAGTTTCTTCCCGGTGCGCTGGTCCGCTTCGGAGAGCCCGTGCCGCTGCTTCCAGCCGTTGTTGTCGCCATGGTTCGGGGGTACGTCTGCCTGCGGGCCGGTCGGCTCCGCCACCACTGCGGGCGACGCCGGCGCACTCGTGGGTATCGCCTCCACGTCGCCGACCCGGGTGCCCGGGGCCGCGCAGCCGAGCGCAAGCAGGGTAAGCGAGGCAGCAGCCGTCGCCCGACCGATCTTCCCCACACACATCGATGACCCCCGTCTATTTCCTTTCGAGAATCTGACCGTACGAGGCACCACCATTTCTCGATGTCCCTCCGCCCCACGCAGACGAGCCCGTGGAAACCGTGCGCAAACACCACCAGCCGGCGGGACCCCATCCGCTCATGCCGCGATCCGCGCGTCACTCAGGGTTGCGAGCGGCCTCCTGGATCGTAGTACCCATCTACCGGTGTGGGGGAGCAGGTTCCGCCCGAGGAAGGGCACCCAAACTCCTCAACCAACCCCCGACCCCGCGGAGCTCTGGCAGGAAGTTCCGGATGAGCGCTCGCCACTGTCTGCCCCACACAGCGGCATCGCCGACAATGTGTTGGACGACATTCAGCGCTTCCTTCATCCACAGCGGGCGCTGGTGTCGGCGGGTCTGGACGGCCATCCGCCCATGGACGTGGCTCTGACTCGAAGGCAACAGTGCCATGGGTGTACGCGCGAGCGGTGTACAACGGCCCTCGGTCGAGCTCACGGTGGTCAACTCTGCTGATAGTTCACCGCGGCGAACCCGCACGGCTGGTGCAGGTGCAGGTAGTAGGCGCCCTCGCCGTAGTCGTCCAGGTCCGCGCCGCCGATCAGACCCACATAGTCCATCGGCTGTCCGCAACCGGGGCAGTCGGCGTGTCCGGCGTCCTGGATCCAGTCGGGCCGGCCGCCCAGCGTCGAGCCGCCCCGATCCCATGCGCTGGCCTGATACGGGCTCTGCCGGGCCTCACCGGTGACCTGCGCCAGCGCCGGCGGATCCTCCGCCTCGGCGGAGCCGAGGTAGCTCGGGCGGGTGTTGCCGGTCCACCAGACGGTGTCACCGGCCGGCGTGACCTGGCTGTACAGCGTCGTATAACAGGCACAGAAGTGGCATGTCTCGATCACCAGTCGGCCGGACCAGCCCGTGTGCTCCAGCGCGGCGTCGACGGCGGGATCCGTGGTGTCGAGGTCCGCGGCGGTCCACAGTGGCGACCCACACCACGGACAGGTAGGACCGTCCGGGCGTCGCGGTGTCTCGCGCATGACCCATCGGTACGCGGCGCTGCCGCACAGGTCCCGCCGGCGGCCGTCCGGGCCGACCGTCCAGCCGCCCTCCCGCGCGTAGCTCAGCGCGCCGACGTACAGCTTGTCCGCGCCGGCCGGCGGTTGCGTCGACCAGCGACGCATGGCGCTCTCGGCCATCGGGTGACCAGAGTGCGCCAGGATGACCAGCAACTGGTTGAGCCGGTCCGGCGTCCGGCCGCCGTCGATGCGCTCGACGACCCGACGGACTACGTCGGTATCCGCCGCCCGGTACAACTTCCCCGGCCACAACACGTCCCGGTCGAGCAGAGAGCCGAGGTGCGGCGTCAGCCTCCCCGGATCGGTGTCCGCGATGATGGACAACTCCTCGATTGCGTCGTCGTCCCCGACGGACACCCTGCTGATCAACTCCTCGATCACGAGACGATGCTAGCCACATCGACCAACGGGTCTCGCGACGGACCGGACAGACAAGCGTCACCTGTACACGGGCATGCACGTGGTGTCAGTTGCGGGCGTCGGCAACGTCGCGTAGCGCCGCGTACAGGGCGGCCACGTCATGCCCGGCGAGCCGGTAGTAGATCTTGGTGCCGTCGCGGCGGGTCGCCACGAGTCCGGCCTGGCGCAGTATCTGCAGGTGCGCCGGGCAGGTGGTCAACCCGAGCCAGGTTGCGGCGGCCAGGTGCTCGACGCTGCGCTCGCCTTGGACCGCGAGCCTCGCACCGACCGCCCGGTGGAGGACCCCCAAACGGGACACCAGCGCGAACGCGCTCAGCCCAATCGCACCGTCGAGCAAGATCAACAAATGGCGGCTGGTGACACGTCCGTTACCGGCACCCCGACAGGGCGACGCGGGCGCGTATCCGGCCGGCGTCTCACCGGTACGCCACACGGCGGGTTCCCCTGCGGTTTGAGGGTTGCCTGCCTATCGGTCCTGCACACCCGCCCCGGGTGGATGAAAAGTCTCCGGTATCGGTTCAACGGAATGCTGGATACATGACTTTCGAGAATGTCCATGAGCGCCGCCGTTGGTATGGGTTGATACTGCTGTGCGCGGCGCAGTTCATCGTTGTGCTGGACGGTTCGGTGATCAACGTGGCGATGCCGACGATCGGCCAGGCATTCGGCGCTGACCAGCAGGCCCTGACCTGGGTGGTCAGTGCCTACGTGCTGGCCTTCGGCGGCTTCTTGCTGTTGGGCGGCCGGCTGGCCGATTTGCTCGGCCGGCGCCGCATGTTCGTCGTCGGGCTGGTTCTGTTCGGCGTCGCCTCGCTGGTGGGCGGCTTCGCCGGCTCCATCGAGGTCCTGATCGCGACCCGGGTCGCGCAAGGTCTCGGGGCGGCGATCCTGTCCCCGGCGGCGATGTCGATCATCTCGGTCACTTTCCACGATGGCATCGAGCGCAACAAGGCGTATGCGGCCTGGGGTGCGGTTGGCGGTGCCGGCGGCGCGGCCGGTGTCGTCCTGGGCGGGGTTCTGACCCAGTACGCCGGGTGGCAGTGGGTGCTCTGGATCAATGTGCCGATCGTCGCCGGCTGTCTGCTGCTCGTGGTGCCGCTACTTGCCGAGAGGCGTACGGACATCTCGGACCGGGTCTTCGACTTCGCCGGGGCGACCACCGTCACCGCCGCGCTCACGTTGCTGGTCTACACGCTGATCGAGGCTCCCGCCTGGGGCTGGGGATCGATCCGGACGATCGGCTCGGGGGCCGGCGTTGTGGTGCTTTTCGCCGCGTTCGTGATCGTCGAGCGGCGCTCGCGAGAGCCGCTGGTCGACCTCACGATCTTCCGGATACGGTCGCTGACCGGAGCCAACCTGGCCGGCGCCGTCGCCGGGGGCCTGGTTGTGCCGATGTTCTTCTTCCTGTCGCTCTACCTGCAGAACGTGCTGCGCTACGACGCGATCACCACGGGCCTTTGCCTGGTGCCGATGTGTGTGGTGACCTTTGGCATCTCGCTCACGCTCGGCTCGGCGTTGGTGACGAAGTGGGGCTACCAGCCTGTGCTGGCCACCGGTATGGCACTGCTCGGCGTGGGTCTGGCCTGGTTCGGCCGGGCCGCATCGGACGGCAGCTTCGCCGTCGACGTCCTCGCTCCGGGATTGGTGGCCGGGGCGGGCCTCGGACTGGTGTTCACGCCGTTGTTCGTCGCCGCGGCGACCGGGGTCGACTGGCACCGGGCCGGTCTGGCCAGTGGACTGATCAACACCAGCCAGCAGATCGGCGGCGCCCTCGGTCTGGCCGTGCTGTCCAGCGTGACCTTCGCCCGACTCGATCAGGGCAACGTCGCGACCGCGGAGACACTCACCGACGGATACACCGCCGCCTTCAACGGCGCGGCGGTCGTTGCGGGCATCGGCCTCCTGGTGACCGTTACCGTGATCCGGGCCCGGGACAGCAGGGCACACGTGGAGCTGACCCGCCGATCCAGGACCACCATTCCAACCCCAGCCACAAAATCCAGGGAACCCGTCAGCTGACCGCTGAGCTGATCCGGTGGCCGGGATCGTCGCGATCCGGCCGCCGGACCAGAGCCCCTCAATCCAGGACTGGTGCTCCGGCACCTGTTCAGCCAACGCCCACAATCACCCTAAGAGGACGTCTGATTCACGTAGTTTGCGTGTTATGGCGGTTTAGTTGTTTCGCCAGGTTGGGGTGGTTTCGGTGGTGAGTCGTTTGGCGAGGTTGTCGATCATGGCGATGGTGATCATGCTGGCGGAGTTGTCGGGTCGGGCTTCGTAGTCGCGCACGAGGCGGCGGTGCTGCATCAGCCAGCCGAGGGTGCGTTCGACGACCCATCGGCGTTTGACCACGCTGAAGCCTTTGACCTGTGGGTCTTTGGTGACGATCTCGACGTCGACGCCGAGGGCGGCGCCGTGTTCGACGACGCGGTTTTTGAATCCGGCGTCGACCCAGGTCTTGGTGAGGGTGGGGTGGGCGGTGGTGGCCTGGTCGAGCAGGTTGATGCCGATGGTGTTGTCGCTGGTGCTGGCGGCGGTGACGATGACGGCGAGGAGCAGGCCGAGGGTGTCGGTGATGATGCCGCGTTTGCGGCCGACGATTTTCTTGCCGGCGTCGGTGCCCTGTGTGGACAGTGGGACGTTGGTGGAGGTCTTCACGCTTTGCCGTGGTGGTCGCGGACGAGGCCGGTGAGCTGGTAGTTGAGTTCGGTGAAGATGCCTTCTTTGCTCCAGGCGGCGAAGTAGCCGTAGACGGTCCGATACGGCGGGAAGTCGTGGGGCAGGTAGCGCCAGGCGATGCCGGTGCGGTTGACGTACAGGATCGCGTTGAAGATGTCGCGCAGGTCGTGGGTGGGGGCGCGGCCGCTGACGCCGGCGTCGGTGCGGGCCTGTCGCCAGGCGGTCAGGCGGGGTGCGATCAGGGCCCAGCGGGCGTCGGACAGGTCGGATGGATAGGCTCGCCGTGCGGTCATGATGCAGGCGTACGGGGTCCGGGGGCCGACTCGACGGACATCATGTCCGTCGATTTATGGGCGAAGGTGAACCAGACGCGATCGAGGGGCGAAATGCTCCGATTCCAGTCGGGGTTGAGTCGGGAAAGATGTGTTCTTTCCGGGTTGGATCGGGCATCTTGCGCTACCGAGATCGGACCGTAAATCGCCCACTACTGGCGCGAACGTGAAGCAAACGTCCAGTAAGACCGCACTTCAATCGGAGGAGATCAGCGGATACGCCGTCGGCCAACCCGACCACCACACCGCGGACGGCGGCACGACCTGGTACAACGCCCTGGTCAGAGACGGCGCAGGGGCGTGCCCGCCGCCGCGCTGCCGGCCACCGAACAGGACCGGCCGGACGACTCCTCGGGGGTGCTGGCGAGGCAGCCGAGCCTCGACCAGGCAGCGCAGACGAAACGTCCACCTCTTGCGCGAACAGTGGCATCTCCTGGTCCAGAACGACAAGATGTTCGGCCCTGAGTACGCACTGGTAGGCGTCACCAGGCAACTGGCGGCGATCGAGGATCTGCTGCATGAGGTGCCGCAGGCGCTACGGCCCGCCGGCGTCCGCTTCGCCGCCCAGTACGCTGAGTTCGCCGCCTGGCTCAACCAGTCGCTCAACGTCTACGACCAGAAGCTCCCGGACCCATGCGGGCGGCGCTGCGCGCCCAGTACGCGCATTCCCTAGCCGCCGCAGGCGAGCACCACACGGCCATGCGCCTGCTCGACAACGCGCATCGCTGGGCGGCTGACCGCCACCCGGGTAAGCCAGAGGGCGAGCACCGCTCCTACTGCACCAGTGGCTACATCGAAGTACACCGCGCGGCACCCTCGGCATCCGAATAATCCAGTGTCGGCCGGCGGACCCGGAGGCCAATGGCCTAACTCGAGCGGGCTAACGGCTATCTGGAGACGTCGTTCCTGCCCGGGCGCCGCTTCGCCTCACCAGGCGACCTCAACGCCCAACTGTCCGAGTGGCTGGTGCGGGCGAACCAGCGGCAGCATCGGACGCTGGATGCCGGCCGGCCGCTGCCACCGGTCGCGCCAGTGGTCGGCTGGCGGCAGACCACCCGGCTGTCCCGCGATCATTACGTGCGCTTGGACGGCAACGACTACCCGGTGCATCCGTCAGTAATCGGCGAGTTGAAGCCACCGCCGACTGCGACCACGTGACGGTGCTCTGCGACGGCCGACCGGTGGCCCGACACGACCGCTGATGGGCCAAGCATCAGAGCACCGGCCCCGCCCACCGCCAAGCCACCGCCGACCTGCGCATCGCCACCCAACGCACCCCGGCGACTGCCGTCGACGCCCGATTCGCACGCCGGCCGTTGACCGACTACGACCGCATGTTCGGCCTCGACGTCGAGGTGGCAGCGTGATGGCCGCCAAGACCAGCCGCGACGTCGCCTCGGAGATCCCGTTCCTCACCCGCGTACTTGAAGGCGCCGTCCCTGGCCGCCTCCGTCGAACGCCTGGCGGAGCCGACCGGCGCCTACGTCAGCAAGGAACACCTGATGGACCTGGCGAGGAAGCTCGATATCCGTGGCCGGTCACGGATGAACAAGGCGGATCTGTCGAGGCCAACAACGGCAGCACCCAGAAGGCCCGCGGAAAGTAGGCGGAACGGAATGGCGGCCGGCCTCTCGCCCTCCGCCGAGAGCGTCACCGAACGTCTGGGCACCTGAGCCGCGGACACGAGCGAGCGCGCAATCATGATCGCGTTGTTCGGTGATTGCGGCCCTACGGCGATCAACAACGTGCAGATGCCGGGTTAGGAACTCCCGTTCGGTTTCGGATCGGCGGTTCAGATCGGAGCAGGAGCGTCGCGGAGTCGGGCCGGCGCTGTGCTGTCGTGCTGTTATCCCGCGGTGCCGGCGGCGTAGCCGATCAGGATGGTGCCAGGTGCCCACACCACGACGGCGACGGCGTCGTACACGAGGAACCGGCGGTAGTGCATGCCAGCGGCGCCGGCCACCCGCGGCACGAGCGTGCGTACGAACGCGGTACACCGGCCGATCGTGACGGCGATCCCGCCGCGTCGCACCAGGTGCTCGGCACGCCGCCAGCGTCGGCTTCCGATGCGCCGGCCCAGTCGACCGGTGCGCAGCCGGGGGCCGATGACGCGGCCCTCCCAGTAGCCGACCGAGTCGCCGAGCAGCGCGGCCAGCACCGCGACTGCGGTCGTCACCGGCAGGTCCAGCGTGCCGGTGGCCGACAGTGCGCCGAGTGCCAGCATGACCGACGCGGCCGGCACGAACGCGCCGAGGAGCACCCCGACCTCGGCCGCGATCAACAGCGCACCGGCGGCGTAAACGGCCGCAGGTGGCAGCTGCGACCCCCGCTCCACCAGCCAGATTCCCAGATCCATCTCCCGACCGTAGGCGGGCCGCAGGGCGTCCGGCCTCGATCGATCGGGTCCGGACGCGGCCGGTGCGTCGGCCGGCCGACCGGTGGAACGAGGCACGCCGGCCGATCGAACGAGACCCGTGGGCCGGTGGTGGTCCGTATCGTCGCGGTGTGGACGTGACAGCGCGCTGGCCAGCCCGCCCGGTGCTGTTGTGCACGACGACCGGTACCGCTGTCGCCGTAGTGAACACGCTGCTCGACTGGCCGATCGGGACGGCGCAGCGGTGCATCGCGATCGCCTTGGCCGTCGCGAGCGGCCTGCTGCTCGGCACGCTACCCAGGTGGCCGCTGGTCGCGGTCGGCGCCGAGGCGGTCGTGGTCGTGGTGACCACGTGGTTCTCGCCATTCACCAATGCTGCAGCGCTGCTGTTTCTCCTCGTCGCGCTCGGCGTGCTCGGCCACCGTGCGCGTTGGCCCGTCACGCTGGCCGGTGCGGTCGCGACATACGCCGCGCTGGTGGTGCAGGCGTCGTTCGGCAGCGACATCGACGCGCCGTTGTTGACGCTGCTCGGCATGACTGCCCTGCCAGTGGTGGCCGGTCGCTACCTGGCCGGCCTGCAGCGGGCCCGGCGAGTGGCCGAGGAGCGGGCCGCGGAGGCCGAGGCGCGCCACAGGGCCGAGACCCATGCGGCGCGGCTGGCCGAGCGGGCCCGCCTCGCCCGGGATCTGCACGACATCATCGCCCACCACGTGGGCGCGATGACGCTGCGGGCCAGCGTCGGCACGCTCGCGCTGGACAACGACGGCGACCCGGCGGTGGCCCGCGCCGCGCTCGTCGACGTCGCCACGGCCGGGCGTCAGGCGCTGGACGAGCTGCGCAGCGTGCTGGCGGTGCTGCGCGACCCGGATGCGGTCGACGCCGGCGAGGGGTCGGCGTTGGTGACCGACCCGGAGGCGACACTTGTCGACGCGATCGACCGGCTGCGCCGGGCGGGCATGCCGGTCACCTCCGAGGTCGACCCGCGGCTGGCCGACACCTCGCTGCTGGTTCGCACCACGGTGGTCCGGGTCGTGCAGGAGGCGTTGACCAACGTCCTCAAGCACACCGGCCCGGGCACCGAAACCACGGTCGGCGTCACGGTTTCCGGCACCGGCGCGGTGCGCGCGGTGATCGAGAACGCGCCGCCGTCGGGGCCGGGACCGATGCCGCTTCCGGCATCCGGTCAGGGGTTGGACGGGATGCGGCAGCGGGTCGCCGTGCTCGGTGGCACGCTGACCGCCGCCCCGACGTCCCGGTCGGGATGGCGGGTCGAGGCGAACCTGCCGGGCAAGGGGCAGGCATGATCCGTGCGCTCGTCGTCGACGACCAGGGCCTGGTCCGGGCCGGCATCCGGGTTTTGCTCGACACCGCACCCGACATCGAGGTGGTCGGGGAGGCGGCCGACGGGCACAACGCGGTGCGGCTGGTCGAGCGGTTGCGCCCGGACGTCGTGTTGATGGACATCCGCATGCCCCGCGTCGACGGAATCGAGGCGACCAGGCGGCTGCTGGCCGCGGCACCGTTGACGAACGTGCTCATCCTCACGACGTTCGCCGACGACGACAGTGTCTACGGCGCGCTGAGCGCCGGTGCGGTGGGATATCTCGTCAAAGACGGCGAGCCGGCCGACATGCTCGACGCGGTGCGCCGGGCCGCGCGTGGCGAGCCGCTGCTCGCACCGTCCGTGCTCGCCCGCGTCGTCGACCGGGCCCGGCGCTCCCACGCCGCCGACCGGGACGGCGACATCGAGCAGCCTGACACCGCGGTCCTGGCCGCGCTCACCGCCCGCGAGCGCGACGTGCTCAGCCTCGTCGGCGTCGGGCTTTCCAACGCCGAGATCGCCCGTGACCTGAACGTCGGTGTGACGACGGTGAAGACGCACATCGTGGCACTGCTGGAAAAGCTCGGTGTCCGCAACCGGGTGCAGGCCGGCATCCTCGCTCACCGGCTCGGACTCGTCGACGAGCAGTTCCGCCCATGCCGGGCACCGGCGGACTGATGCCGCGGCCGGCGAGCGTGGTAGACCAGCGCCGGTGGCAGGTTCGCCCACACCGTGCGGCCGGCCACCACCTCCTCGAAGACGCCGGTTAGTCGGTTGCGCAGCCGCCGGGCCGGGCTGGTCCAGCTCGCGTGCAGGTACGCGAACGTGGTGAACGCGCCGTGCGGCGCCATGCCGGCGACGATCGCCGCCATCGTCCGGTCCACCAGCGCGGCGGGCAGCACCGTCCAGGGCAGCCCGCTCACCACCACGTCGGCCGGTGGTAGCCCGTACGCGGCGAGCACGTCCGGCAGGTCCTCGGCGGCCGCCGCCACCACGTCCACCATCGGAAACCGGCGCCTCAGCAGCGCGGTGAACACCGGGTCAACCTCCAACGCCAAGTGGCACCCTCGACCGCCAAGCCTGCGCTGAATCAGCTCGGTGAACGCGCCAGTGCCCGGCCCGAGCTCGACCACCACAGGATGACCGGTGTCCGGCACCGGCACCGTGGCCCGCCACGCGAGCCGCGACGAACTCGGTGCCACCGCGCCGACGCGCCGCGGGTTCTGCAGGAACCGGCCTAGGAACAACGCCGTCTCTATCGTCACGACGCGCACGCTACGAGCCGGCACCCGGCCGACGCCTCGATCGGTTGGCCGCAACGTCGACCGGTCGATCGGTACGCGGGCCTACACGGCGCCGGTGAGCCGTCCTGCGACAGGAATCCGGCAACCGAGCGGCAGCACATCTGCTAAGGCCCGTACGTGAGCGGTCGCCTGACTCCCGCACGCCGTTCCCGGCCGCTCTGGTCCTGCGGCCAGTGTGCAGGACCGGGCCGGGCGCCACAGGTGCTGGACTCCATTGACGAGCAAGAACCGAACCTCGGCTGATCTGGGCCAAGTGGTGGGCCAGGACTGTGTGGGCGTGGCGGTCGGTTTCGGCGTACCAGGTGAGCTGGCCGCCGAGCACCAGCTCGACGGCCATGTCGAGCCCGCCGTACCCGGTGCAGAGGGATCCGATGCGTGGGGCGGTGGTGTGCGCGAGGCTCACGCCACCGTCCCGCGCCCGGCGTCGGCTGTCACTGGCTCGTCGTGGAGGCAGGTCCACGGGCCGCAACCAGGCGCATCACCGGTCTGGAGGCTGCCGGCTTCGCGGGCGGCGGGGGAGCCGTACTCGGCGAGGTCCTCGGTGTTGAGCGTGAGTCCGGCGGCCATGAGCTTGGCCCAGGCCGCGTCGTCGATGATGCGCGGGTTGCGGCCAAGTGCGGCGCGGACCGACACCGGTGAGGACAGCACCCCGGCGCGGGTCGAACCGCGAGCGAGCTGCACGAGGTGGTCGTAGGTGACCTCGCGCAGCGACGCGCTGCCGGTGGTGAGGATGACGTCCAGGACGCGTTGCCGCTCGTCGCACTCTGCGCCTCACGGTGGGTGCCCCAGGCGGTGAGTACGCCGATCGTCTCGTCGATCGCCGCGCGGACCGGCTCGGCACCGAACATCAGGTCGGCGAGGCGGTGCACCGTGGCTGCACAACTGAGTCCAGGCCGCCTCGTCCCACT
The DNA here is from genome assembly GCF_004348355.1 of Micromonospora sp. KC721. Taxonomy (NCBI): domain Bacteria; kingdom Bacillati; phylum Actinomycetota; class Actinomycetes; order Micromonosporales; family Micromonosporaceae; genus Micromonospora; species Micromonospora sp. KC721. The sequence goes on from NZ_SMJY01000034.1 coordinate 23,688, forward strand.
GCCAGAACGGCCCTTGGCGGCGGCTCATCAACCGCAGCAGGTTGCTCGGCGCGTTCTGGTGGTCCTTCGGCCAGGACGTCGTGAGGGCGTCGATGGGCTCAATGATGTTGCGCAGCGTTGAACACGCTGATGGCGTCGGGCACCACCACCGCCCAGGCGGTGTTCTTCATGCCGAGACTGGTGACCTGCACGTCGTTCGGGATCAGGCCGCCGGCAGGCGTTCCCGCTATGACCGCGAAGCTGGACCAGTCCGGTCGGCTGCCGGGACCAGGCTGGCGGCGGGCAGGGCGGTCATTCGGCCACCGTCCGTCAGCGAGGCCAGCAGCGCCTATCGCTGCGCCTGCTCATGCTGCGGTGCAGCCGTTCGGCCAGCATCCGGCCGCTGAGGTGGATGTACTACAGCGTGGTGTCGAGGTCAGGTTTCCGGCGTACTGGGTGAACTGGTCGAGCGTCCACTCGGCTCGGGCTAGGTCCGTGAGGCACAGATGCCGGAAGGTGTGCGTGGACAGCCGCACGACCCCGGAGCGGACGGCGATTCCTTCGACGATCTTCGACCAGCTCCAGCGGCTTAGCATGGCACCGTGATTGCGCGGTGATTCGCTGCGCAGCAGCGCGCCGCCGAGCCGGCCGAAGCGCTCGCGTCGGTGCCGCAGGTAGGCTGCGAACAACTGGGCGGTGGCAGCGCCGTAGGCCGCCGAGACCTCCCGCGCCCGTTTGCTCTTGGGGTGGTCTCGGCCCGCAGAGGGATCAGCGAGTAGGCCGGGTCGACGTCGTCCACCTCAAGCGCGACTTTGCCGTTGGCGGGGCGTGTCGGGCGTGATTCGTTGGTGCCGTAACCAGGAGTGCCCGGGCGAAGGCCTCGGCGCGGTAGCCATGCCCCGGCCACCGCGCCGGGCAAGGATCGCAACCATGACAGCGCCGGCCACCGCGAGCAGGTCGCGGTGGCCGAGGCCGTGATTGTCGTGTGTCAGTCGCCGAGACGGCTGAGACGAGGTGTCCGCTCAGTTCGCGCTGGCGTGCCGCCGTGCACTACGCCTGGGCGGGATCAGTAGAAGCGCGTGATCAGCGCCCGGTCGTCGCTGTTCGGGTACTTGCTGACGTCGGATGCGCCGTACGCGTACAGGCAGCTCGACTTCGACGTGTTGTGGCCTAGCCCCAGCACATGGCCGAGCTCGTGGCAGGACGTCTCCCACCGGACGCTCTCGTTGTTGTGGTAGTGATCGTTGAGGTAGACCGAGACGTGGGTGTGGTAGGTCCGGGCGGCGTTGAGGTGGCGGACGGTCTCGCCCATCCAGCCGCTCGCGCCATAGTTGGCGCTGACCACCTCCACGCAGTGAGCGCTGCTGGCGCAGCCGGCGCTCGGCGCGCGGTAGATGGAGTCGATGCCGGAGGCCTTGTTCCACTCGGTGACCGCGCGGCCGACCGGCCACTTGGCGCTGGAGCGGTCGAGGAAGTGGATGACCGGCCGGGGGTTACCCTTCTTGGCCCACTTCACGAAGCAGGTAGCCGAGCTGGCCCAGGTGCGTGCGGTGCCCTGTTTGCACGCGGCGGCCTGTGCGGTGATGTCGTCGTCCTCCCGGATCACGACGTTGGGTACGCCGCTTTCGGTCAGCAGTTGGGCCAGTTGGGCCGGCGTGACGCCAGGCGCCGGCCGGAAGAGCCTCTCGACGACGGTGCCGTCGGCGTTCTCTGTGATCGACAGGACGTCCGCGTGCGCCCCTCCGGCGCCGTCGTCGGCGCTTGCCGGCGTGGCGGTGCCGAGAGCCATGGCCAGGGCAGCCAGGGTGGCCAGGCCCCATGGGAGCAGCCGCCGTTTGGGAGTGTTCACGGTTACCTCATCCGATTTGTTGATCAAGGACGTGGGCGATCGTGACAGTCCACACTGGCCAGTGTCGAGCGTTTGTGAACATCGGCATGACATGCAACCTCACACGCGATTCTGACGTCGTCAGCTTCCGTGTCGCGTGAGTGCGTCTACAAGGGTTCGTCCTCCAGGCGCTCTGCATAGAACGATACTCAGGGTGACGCAATATTGCGGCTACTGTAACGACCTCGTGCATGGTTCCGGATCTCTGAGCATCGGTGATCGTTGGCTCTGTCATCGTTGGTGCTGCGATCATGATGAATCGTCGGATGACAGGGCCGTCTCAGCTGGTGATCAAGCGCCTGGTCGCGGAGCTGGCGCCGCGCTGGCAGGCCCGGCACCGTGATCGGCTTGCCGCGCGGGCGCGTCGGCGTGGGATTGGCGCTGGGGCGACAACACCAGTTCGCGTTCAGGGACCGACTGGTGGCCACGCTGGTGCATCGCGCGCAGCCGCTCCGGCTCGGAATGGTCGAAGTGTTCGTGCGTGATGAGCACACCGTCGACATGGGTCAGCGCCTCGAATTCGGCGGTCATCGCACCCGGGTCGATGACGAGGGCACCGTCCGTCCTTTTCGACCCGGACGCAGGCGTGACCGAACTTGCCTGACGAAGAAACCCACCACACCGGCGTTGCTGGCGCACCAGCCGCCCGGCAGCTGGGTGTACGCCGTTGCGAGCCGGGGCCGTGTTCAGCCCACCGGCGGGAGCGCCCGGCGGCGATACTCCTGCACCGGCAGGCCGGCCACGCCCCAGTTCGCGAGCGGGATCTCGTCGATCACCACGTGGGTGGTGGCCGGTTCCTTGTCGAGTACCCGGCACAGCAGTTCGGTGGCGCCGGCGATCAGGGCGGCCTTCTGGGCGGTGCTGACCCCTTCGTCGGTGACCCGAATGTTCACGTAGGGCATGTCGTCGACTCCTCCGGGACGAGTTCGTAGTGGAAAACCTTGCTGATGATCTGCCAGCGGCCGTCGAGGTAGACCAGTGCCAGCAGGTCGGTGAAGCGCTTGGGTCCGATGGCGCAGGTGACCACGGCGCTGGCGGTGGCCGGACCGGCCAGTTGCACGGCGACGACGCCGTCGCGTCGCGGCTCGCCACGGGAGGCCGGCGCCGGACGCGCCGCCACGACGGGGAAGTACTGGTCCATGGTGAGCCGGGTCAGGGACCCGTCGGTGGCCGTGGCGTACACCGCCCCCGGGTGGAACACGCGGGACAAGCGGGCCGTGTCGCTGTGGTAGAGCCCGTCGAAGTACTCCTGGAGGACCTCGTCGATGTCCGCGCGGGTGGCCGGGTCCGGCTCGCTGAGGGCGCCGCTCACGCCGGGACCGCCTTCGTGAGTTCGGCGCTATCGGCGGCAGGGCGCCAGTTCAGCGCCATCCGCGCCACTCGTCGGCCCAGGTACTCGGCGGTGCGCCGGTCTGAGGCGGACGGGCCGGCTTCGGGGCCGAGGTCGGCCGGGGACTGGCCCATCGCGCCGAGGAAGCCCGCCAGCCGATTGAGATCCTCCGGCGAGCCGGTGCTGGTGTTGTTGCCCGGCAGCAGGCCGAGCCCCACCCACACCATGCCGTGCTGCATCGCGAACAGGGCCAGGTGTTGAAGGGTGGCAAGCTTGTCGCCGTTCAAGCCGGCGGAGTTGGTGAAACCGGCGGCTAGCTTGTCCCTCCACCGCTGCTCGGCCCAGCGGCCGGCGGTGGCATCGAGAAACGCCTTGAACGGCGCGGACGGTCCGGCCATGTACGTGGGGGCGCCGAACACGATGGCGTCGGCTGCGTCCAGCACGTCCCCGTACCGGTCGTGATCGTCGACGGCGATCAGGTCGACCCGTACCCCGGGTACGGAACGGGCACCCTCGCGCACCGCCTCGGCCTGCACCCGGGTGTGTCCGTATCCGCTGTGGTAGATGATCGCGACTCGCGTCATCGCTGCTCCTTGCCTCGTCGATAGCTCGCTCCGGCGCCTTGGCCGGCACGCGACTCCACGCTATGAACAGTCGAGCTATTCATCCAATACCGACTCTGGATGTCATCGATAAACTGCGGTTATGGATGTCGACCTGCGGGACCTGGAGCTGCTGGAGGCCCTGGACCGGCACACCACCCTCACCGCCGCCGCTCAACACCTGTATCTCAGCCAGCCGGCGCTGAGCCAGCGACTGATCCGGCTCGAGGAGCGGCTGGGCACCCCGCTGTTCGAGCGACGCGGCCGACGCCTGATCGCCAACCGGGCCGGCCAGCGGATGCTGCGCGCCGCGCACAGGGCCCTGGCTGAGGTGCGGGCCGCGACGCACGAGATATGCCGGACCGCAGCCGGCCGGACACGACCGGTGCGGCTGGCCTCGCAGTGCGCCGGCACCTACCAGTGGCTGCCGCCCGTGGTGCGCGCGTTCCGCCAGCGGATGCCCGGCGTGGAGGTGCTGGTCGAACACCTGCCCGACGGCGAGGTGATCCCCGCGCTCCTCGCCGGAGACCTCGACCTCGCCCTCGCCTGCAAGCTCGACGTGGCGATGGAACGGCTGCGACTTCAGCGACTCTTCGACGACGAACTGGTCGCCGTCGTGTCCACCAACCACCCCTGGGCGGGGCGCGCCGTGGTGCGGGCCGAAGACTTCGTTGACGTCCATCTGCTCCTGTCCGACGCCTACGACCAGAGCCGGTCGCCGACGGTCGCGCTGCCGATCCCCGCGCGGGCCCGCCCGGCCCGGTTGACCACGGCACCCATCACCACCGAGCTGCTGATCGAGACGATCGCCTCTGGCGACTCGGTGTCGGTGCTGCCCACCTGGACCGTCGCGCCCTACCTCACCAGTCACGGCGTAGTCACCGTGCCTGTCGAGGGCGCTGAGCAGCACCGCACCTGGTACTGCGCCACCCGGCACGGCCAGCTACCCGAAGCGGTGGAGACCTTCGCCGGGCTACTTGCCGGCAGCGTCGCCACCTATGGATCAGAAGGTTAGGGGTTCGAGTCCCTTCGGGCGCACAAGATGCAAGAACGCCCGTTGCGGTTGATTGGCCGCGTGCGGTGCACATGATCATGAGCGCTGGCAGGGCGCGTGGAAAGATGGCGCGGTGCGTGTGCTGCTGGTGGAGGACGACGACTCGGTCGCGGAATCGCTGAAGCGCGGGCTGGCGCGGTACGGATTCGAGGTGGACTGGGTCCGCACCGGCGGCGAGGCGTTGGCGGCGTCCGGGCAGGATCTGGTCCTGCTCGACCTCGGCCTTCCGGACACGGATGGTCTCGACGTCTGTCGCCACCTCCGTTCTCGCAGTGGGGTGCCGATCATCGTCATCAGCGCCCGCTCGGAGGAAGTCGACCGGGTTGTCGGGCTTGAGATCGGCGCCGACGACTACGTGTCGAAGCCGTTCGGCATTCGTGAGGTGGTGGCCCGGATGCGGGCGGTGCTGCGGCGCGTGGGAATGAACACCGGCACCTCCGACAGCGCGACCGATCAGGTCGTGCTCTCCCAGCGCCTGGTGATCGACCGTCGCGCTCGCCGGGTGACCCTCGACGGTGCCGAGGTCCCGCTCACGCCCAAGGAGTACGACCTGCTCGTGCTGTTGTCCGAGGAGCAGGGCGCCGTGTTCACCCGCGAACAGATCATGGAGGCGGTGTGGGACGCGAACTGGTTCGGCTCCACCAAGACGCTGGATGTGCACGTCGCCGCACTGCGCCGCAAGCTGGGTGACGTCGTTGCCATCGAGACGGTACGTGGCGTCGGCTACCGGTTGGCCACACGATGATCGTCCGCCAGCTCGTGGCGACCTATGTCCTCCTGGTCGCGCTCGCCATCGGCGGCTTCACGATCCCGGTGGCGGTCACGTTGACGGGGCAGCTTCGCAGCGACACCGAGAGTGCGGTACGTCGAGAGGCGGAGACGGGCGCCAGGCTGCTCGCCGTGGATGACGATCCGTCGCGGCAGGCGTTGGACAGCCTGGTCGACGCTTTCGAGCGGGAGACGCCGGGGCGCATGGATGTGCTGCTGGCCGGAGGGCGTCCGGCAGGCCCGCGGCCGATGCCGGTAGCCAGCGACGACGCGGCGTTCTCCGCCGCGTTGGCGGGCCGGGAATGGCAGCGCTGGGGTCATGCCGTGGCACTGGACGCCGAAGGCCTGGTGCTCGCCGTGCCGGCGCAGGCGGAGAACGGTGAGGTGGTGGGAGCGGTACGAATCAGCTATCCCGCCGCACCCGTCGACACGCGGATCCGGGAGATCTGGCTGTTCCGCGCCGCGCTGGCTGTGGCGGTGCTGATCGTGGCGGCGTTGCTGGGCAGTTTGCTCGCGCGGCGCCTGACCAGGCCGCTGCGGGAACTCAACGAGATGGCGAGCGTGCTCCGCGACGGTGATCTGACCGCGCGGGCCAAGGAGTCCGGGCCCGCCGAGGTACGCACGTTGGCACGTACGCTCAACACCGCCACGGAGACGATCGACGCGCTGATCCGATCGCAACGGGCGTTCGTCGCTGACGCGTCGCATCAGCTTCGTACGCCGTTGACGGCGCTGCGGTTGGCGCTGGACAACATCGCCGACGGCACTGACGACCCCACGACCCGCGAGGACGTCGAACGGGCCACGGCCGAGGTCGTCCGCATGACTCGCCTCGTCAACGGCCTGCTGGCGCTGGCGAAGGCGCAGGCCCAGGTGGCCCCGGTCGCACGGGTGCCGGTCAACCGGGTGGTGGCCGAGCGGTTCGAGATCTGGCGTGCCGTCGCCGACGACCGGACTGTCGAGCTGCGCCTGGACGCCCCGGCTTCGGACGTCTTCGCCCTCGCCACGCCCGGCCACCTGGAGCAGATGCTGGACAACGTGCTCTCCAACGCGCTGGACTTCTCGCCCGGCGAAGGCGTCGTGACGGTGTCGGTCCACCGACAGGACAGCCAGGTGGTGATCACCGTGCTGGACGACGGCCCCGGGTTGTCGCCGGCCCAGCGGGAACGGGCGTTCGACCGGTTCTGGCGTGGGCCGGCAGGCCAGGGGCGGTCCGGCTTCGGCCTCGGGTTGGCGATCGTGAAGCAACTCGTGGTGGACAACGGCGGGACGGTGGATCTCGCCGCGGCTCCGTCGGGCGGCGCCGCGGTGCGTATCACCCTGCGCGCCGCCTGACGATCTCTCCTCGTGACGGTTAGGTGACAGAAACCTCGGCCAACATTCCCCTGGCCCAACCTTTCCAGTTCCCTTTCCCTGCCTTGTCTGGTTGCTGTACGGCCCTGACTCATAGTTGTTCATAAGCAACTCGACAGAAAAGGGGTTGGGTAATGCGCAGGACAGTTCGAATCCTTGTCGCCGGTGCCGCCGGTGCTGCCCTGGTGGGTGCACCCACGTTCGCCTGGGCTGACGCGAGTGAGGCCAAGCGCCCGAAGGTCACCGCGACCAAGGCGCAGAAGCCGACCAAGGCGACGATTGCCAACCTGTTCACCCAGTGGAACGCGGCGCTGGCCACCGGCGACCCGAACGTGGTCGCGGACCGGTACGCGAACGACGCCGTACTGCTCCCGACGGTCTCGAACCAGGTGCGTACCAACCGTGCGCAGATCGTCGACTATTTCGTGCACTTCCTCGAGAAGAAGCCGCACGGCGAAATCAAGCAGTCCTACATAAACATTCTCGATGAGAACAGTGCTATCGACACAGGTGTTTACGTATTCACGTTGGCTGCCACTGGTCAGCAGGTCGAGGCCCGCTACACATACGTCTACGAGCTGCGCAATGGCGAGTGGAAGATCGTCAACCACCACTCGTCGGCTATGCCCGAAGGGTGACAGGTCCCGGTCGGCTCAGGCGTAGGTGTCCTCCCCGATGCCGTGGAGAACACCTACGCCCGCCGCCCGCCTTGGGCTTTCCCCCGGAGGTGTGGACCCCTGAGACTGGATCTTGAGTCCAAGAGGAAGGGGTTCGCCCAACGCAACAGACCCCGGGTGGCCTCGGGATCATCGACAGTGCGCTCGTCCTCGGGCTGGTCACCGGTGGCATCGAGACCAGCACCGCCATCGCCGCCGTTGTGCTGTACCGCATCATCAGCCTCGGACTCACCATCGACGCACGCTTGTCACCTGGGCCGTCATCCAGTACCGCAGCCGGCATCGCCTTTCTCCGCCAGCCCTCCGGCCGTTACTTTCCGGCGCCTCTCAGCGTGAATCTGGCGGAGATCGCCGTTGCCGCCAGCGCGAGGGTCGCCACGGCGGCGACCACCGTGAGGTAGGTGTGCGGCGGCACATGCGGCATCGATGACCCCGTCATGCCGGTGCTGAACGCCACGAGCGTTACCAGCGAGATCGCCGTACCGATGAGCATCGAGATGGTCGTCGCCGTCACCGTCTCCGCACGCAACATCCGTGCTGCCTGCCGGCGCGTGGTGCCCACCTTGAGGAGCAGGGCGAGCTCCCGCGTCCGATCCATGCTGTCCCCGTGCAGGCGGCTCCTGGGCGCACTGTCACGACGGGCGCGCTGACCCAGCTGGTCAACCTTTCCGCCGAGCGGATTCTGCTCGCCGACAAGGTGGCTGCCGCGAAATTCGGCACCAGTACGCCGATCGAGGATCCGGCCCGGGAGCAGCAGGTGCTGAACCAGGCCGCCACGCTGGCCGCCGAGGCAGGCATCGACCCGGAAGAGACGGTCGAGTTCTTCCGGGCCCAGATAGAGATGAGCAAGTTCGTGCAGCGGGGCCTGTACGAGCTATGGACGGCGCGCCCGGAGCTAGCTCCCGCCGAGCGTCCAGACCTGGCCACCGAGGTGCGTCCGCAGCTGGACCGCATCACCGTGGCCTTCGTCGGGCAGCTCGCGGCCTCGGAGGACCTACGTGGTCCATCCCCGCGGTGCGCCGTCTCCTTGATTGTCGCCGGGATGGCCGCCGATTGCTGCTACCACCTGGACCGGCTGCGCCAGCGTGCCCTGTGGGGTGCGGTCGAGCCGGTGTGCGCCGCTTGACGGTTCGACCATTGAGGTCCCGTCCGAGCCGCGGATCGGACGGAACCTCTCGCCGTCCACAACTCCTGCCGGTCGGGTTGTCACGCCGGCTACCGCCGAGCCGCGTTCCTTCGAGCCTGCCCCGGCAAGGCGGATAGACAACGGAAAGCGGCCGCCGACCTACGCCTCAAACCGGCCTCGTCCGCGAGTTCGAGGTCGGGGAGTCGCGCGAGCAAAGCGGACAGGGACAGTCGAAGTTCGAGGCGGGCAGGCGGTGGATCCCATGGCCGAACGCGAAGTGCTCACCGGAGCGATGAGTGTTGCGCTCGTCCGGATGCTCATTGACGCTCGGATCGAGGTCGGCGGCCAGAATGGAGACCAGCACTCGATCGCCTGCTCGGACGCCGGCGTCACCGAGCCGGAAGGGTTCTGTGACCTCGTGGGCAGCGTGGTCCGATCCGAGTTTGTGTGACCGCCGTGCAACCTGTCGCGGCATTCCAGCGTACTCGTGGCATGACAACCTTCCATACGGTGCGACGGCGAACAGCTGTCCTGCTCGTTACCGCCATGTCGGTCGCCGTGTCAACAACGATCGGCGCACAGACTCGAGCGGCGGCCGCGGCGCCGGCGGCGCATAGGCCCTACACCGTGACGTTGGTGACCGGAGACCGGGTGAGCGTCGCGTCGAGGACCGCCACCACGGCCTCCGTCGAGCCTGCGGCCGGACGCGAAGACATGTCGTTCGCCATGTCCGTCGTGGGGGGACACCTTCTGGTCATTCCCTCCGACGCCCAGCGCCTGGTACAGACACAACGCGCCGACCGGCGGCTGTTCGACATCTCGGAACTCATCAAACTCGGGTACGACGACCGCGGGCGGTCGACCGTTCCGTTGATCATGGAAGCTGCCGCTCTGCCGGCGCTCAAGAAGACCGTGAGCGAGCACGGCGCACGCACGACCCGGGAGTTGACGGCCGTGAAGGCCGTGGCGGTCAGCGCGCCGAAGGACAAGACGGCCTCGCTGTGGGAAGCCGCACGTAATGACAGAGCGGTGCACAGGATCTGGTTGGACGGCAAGCGGCAGCCCTTGCTCGACGGCAGCGTGCCGCAGATCGGCGCACCGGCCGCCTGGCAGGCCGGATACACCGGCAAGGGTATTTCGGTGGCCGTTCTGGACACCGGCGTGGACGCGAGCCACCCGGACCTGGCCGGCCGCGTCGTAGAGCGAAACTTCACCGCCGAAACGGGGGACCGGGTCGGGCACGGCACACATGTCGCATCGATCATCGCTGGTACGGGGGTGGCCTCCGGCGGCAGGTATCGTGGCGTGGCACCGGAGGCGACCGTGGTGTCGGGCAAAGTGTGCGAGATGAGCGGCTGCAGTGAGTCGGCGATCCTGGCCGGCATGCATTGGGCTGCCGTCGACCAGGGCGCCCGGGTGATCAACGTTAGCCTGGGCGGGGAAGACTTCCCATCTGTCGATCCTCTCGAGGAGGCTGTGACCGCGTTGACCGCGCAGACGGGAGCGCTGTTCGTCATCGCCGCAGGCAACGCCGGCGCCGCCGATACGGGCACGATCGCCTCACCCGGTAGTGCGGACGCGGCGCTGACCGTCGGCGCCGTTGACAGCTCCGACGCGGTGGCTGGGTTCTCCAGCCGCGGCCCGCGTACCGGCGACGAGGCGATCAAGCCCGACATCTCCGCGCCTGGGGTGGGCATCGTCGCAGCGCGTGCGGCGGGCACCGAGATGGGCGAGCCTGCCGCGGACTTCCCGGCTTCCTACGTTGCCGCCGATGGCACGTCGATGGCCACCCCGCACGTCGCGGGTGCTGCCGCATTGCTCGCGCAAGAGCATCCGGGATGGAGGGGCGATCAGCTGAAGGCCACCCTCATGGGCGCGGCTGAGCGGACCGCGGACAACGCCGTGTTCGACCAGGGTGCGGGCCGCGTCGACGTGAGGCGGGCGATCACGCAGACCGTCACCGCCGACCCGCCGTCGGTGTCGTTCGGGCTGCAGCCATGGCCGCATGACGACGACACGGCGCTCACCAAGACGATCACGTATCGCAACACCAGCTCTGTCGCGGTGGCGTTGGCGCTGAACTTGACCCACACCAAGGCGTTCACGCTGAGCACCTCGCGCGTCGAGGTACCACCCGGTGGTACCGCCGACGTGACCGTCACGGCTGACACCCGCCACCTCGGCGTGGGGCCGTGGACCGGGCATGTCGTCGCCACCGCTGGCGAGACGCGCGTCGTGACGCCGCTCGCGGTCCGCAAGGAGGATGAACGCTACGCGGTCACGCTGCGTCATATCGGGCTTGACGGCAAACCCGCGAGGGACTACCTCACCCAAATCTTCCAGCCCAACGGCCGGGACTCCTGGTTCCCGTACGACCCGAGCGGCACCGTGACGCTCCGGCTCCCGAAGGGGCGGTACACCACGGCCACCTATCTGCACACCTCGGCGACTCAGAGCCACTCTGGGTCCGCGCTGCTGTACCAGCCGATCCTCGACGTCAGCGGAGACACGTCTGTCACGTTCGACGCCCGCCAGGGCAAGCCGGTCAGGCAGTCGGTACCCGACCGTACCGCCGAGGCCCATGGCGTCTTCTTCGGTGTCTCGATGCAGGTGGACGGCGCATCCGTGCGCTACGGCACCCTTCAGCAGGGCTTCGACAACGCCCGCATCGCCGAGATCGGCACCCATGTCCAGGCGACCGGTTACGTGATGAGCACCTGGGCCCGGCGCGACAGCGGAGATATCGGCCAGGACAGCCCGTACGCGTACTACGTCGGCGAGCAGGTACCCGGTGACGTCCTGCTGGCCGGCTATCACCGTGCGTTCCGGATCGGCGAACTCGCCGCCGTGACGCAGACGATTCACAGCTACGCCCCCGGGCAGATCGCTCGCCAGTGGATGCAGTTCAGTCGCGACGATGGCGAGGTGCTCGGCGTGGGCCGCCTCGGGATGCGCGCTCCGGGGAACCGAATCAACTACTACAGCACTCAGGCCGGCTCGTCCTGGCTGCCGCAGACCGCGATCGGTATGCCGGCCGGCGGCGACCGCATCGCCGGGCTCCGGTTGACCGGCTCGCCGTTCGCGCCGCCCGCGGGCAGCAGCTCCGTGCAGGAATGGGGCGCCGCGCCGTACACAACTGCCTTCAACGATTCTCAGCAGTGGGTCACCCGATCCGGTGACACGCTCCAGGCTGTCATCCCGTCGGTGTCGGACGCGGGCGCCCACTCCGGCTACGACACGACACAGTCCGTGACCACCAGGCTGTACCGTGGCGACGAATTGCTCGACGAGCAGGACTGGGTGTATGTCGCTGCCAGCGGCCTGCCCGCCGGGCCGGCCAGCTACCGGATCACGCAGGACACCACCGGCAGCATCGGTGGCCTCGGCACCCGGACCCAGTCGATCTTCGCGTTCCAGGATCCCGCAGAGATCTTCACGATCCGGTACGAGCCCCGGCTCGACTCCCGCTACGCGGTGGTCGCGGGCACCCGGCAGCGGATGCCGGTGAAGGCTCTCGACACGGCGGGCAGGCCGATCGAGGTCCGACAGCTCGCCCTGGAGTTCTCGTTCGACGACGGCACAACCTGGCAGTCGGCCGTGGTGGCGAAGGGTGCTGTTACGCTGCGCTACCCCCGGGGAAGCGGACACGTTTCCCTTCGCGTGAGCGCAACCGGCGCGACCGGAGCCGAGACGACTCAGACTGTTATCCGCGCCTACCGTTACCAGTAGGGCCGTGTGGGGCGGTCGCTCGGCCGCCCACACGCCCTGAATCCGCGTTCAGGACCGGCACCGGTCGCCCGGAGGTCGGTAGACCCCGGTCCGGGCGGCGAGATTTCCTCGCCCGGCATGCAACGGATGGTGAGCCGATCCCGCGTCCGATTGTGAGCGTGACGGAAGGCCGATGGCTATATCAGAGGACGTCTGATTCACGTACTTGGTCGGTTATGTGGTTTTACTCGTCTCGCCGGGGTGGGGTGGTTTTGGTGGTGAGGCGTTTGGTGAGGTTGTCGATCATGGCGATGGTGATCATGTTGGCGGAGTTGTCGGGTCGGGCTTGGTAGTCGCGCACGAGTCGCAGGTGGTGCATGAGCCCGCCGATGGTGCGTTCGACGATCCAGCGGCGTGTGACGACGGTGAAGCCTTTGGCCCGTCTTGCGCCTCTGTCACGCACTCCGCACGGGTTGCCGCAAGCACCGCGAGCACGGCCGAAACTTTCGGAATCATCAGGTTGTGCGTTTCCCACCTTCTTCCGGGTCTATCGACGCCTGACCAACACGACCGACCTTGTGCCCTTCAACCTGGGAAAACGTCCGGCTGGTCCGGCCGACCCGAGGTGTGGTTTCCGAAATGTTTCCGATAGGTGTTGACGGTGTGACGAACTGGTGTCGATACTGGCGGCAGCGACATTGACATAACTCAATTTTGTCTCGGGCTGCCACCGCGGCCCGGAACTCCGGTCGTCGAACGCGTGACGACTGGCCCCCACCACCGCGTGTGATGGCCCACGCACGGTGGCCCGACACCACGGCCACCGACAGTCCTACCGGGTCGCGTATCACGCTGTCTGGCTTTCCGCCAGCCCTTCACGAGGAGGAAGCATGCATATGCACAAGGCTCCCGTCCAACGGAAGAGTCGCAGAGGCGGCCGCCTCAGGATGCTCATCGGCAGTGCATGCGCCGTAGCGTTGGTCATGACCGGCGCGGCCGTGCTCCTGGCCAGCCCCGCCCAGGCCGAGGCCGACCGGCAGGTCTGCTCGAACACCACCGGCACGCACAACGGGTTCTACTTTTCGTTCTGGAAAGACAGTGGCGACGCCTGCATGGTGCTGCGCGAGAACGGCCGGTACTCCAGCTCGTGGAGCAGGAGCACTAACAACTGGGTCGGCGGCAAGGGCTGGGCCACCGGCAGCCGCCGAACGGTCAGCTACTCGGGCACCTACAACCCGGGCAACAACAACACCTACCTCGCCCTGTACGGATGGACGCGGAACCCGCTCATCGAGTACTACATCGTGGAGAACTTCGGCAGCTACAACCCGAGCAGCGGGGCCCAACGGCTGGGCACGGTCACCACTGACGGCGGCACCTACGACATCCTCCGCAGCCAGCGGGTCAACGCGCCGTCGATCGACGGCCCCGCCACGTTCTACCAGTACTGGAGCGTCCGCCAGCAGAAGCGCAGCAGTGGCACCATCACCACCGCCAACCACTTCGACGCCTGGGCCCGCGTTGGCCTGAACCTCGGCAGCAGCTGGGCCTACCAGGTCATGGCGACCGAGGGCTACCAGAGCCAGGGAAGCTCCGACATCACCGTCCGGGAAGGCACCTCCAACCCCGGCAACCCCACCAACCCACCGCCCGGTACCGGCCAGATGATCGTGGGCCAGCAGTCCGGCCGGTGTCTCGACGTCCCGAACGCGAGCACCACCAACGGCACCCAGCTCCAGTTGTACGACTGCTGGGGTGGCTCGAACCAGAGGTTCACCCACACCTCGAGCAGGCAACTGACGGTGAACGGCAAGTGTCTGGCCGCCTCAGGTGGGGGCACCAGCAACGGCACCCCGGTGGTCCTCTGGGACTGCCAGGGCGGCGCGAACCAACAGTGGAACATCAACAACGGCACCATCACCAGCGCGCAGTCAGGGTTGTGCCTCGATGCCGGCGGTACCGGTAACGGGACACGGATCCAGCTGTACGGCTGCTGGGGTGGGGCTAACCAGCAGTGGAGCCTCCGGAACTGACCCGGCGCCACGGGGCCAGGCACTGACGGTCTGACCCCGAAGGCTGGTGCGGCTGGGGTGCCGACGATGGTCGGCACCCCAGCCTCCGTGCGGAGGGCCATCCGACGAGGTGCCCGGGATGGACGGCTTCGGTCAGGACGTGGTGCCGGTGACCGAGCTGCCGTTCGGGTGTCCCGGTACGGGCGGACGGTGCCGGTGCGGAACGCCGCTTCCGCCTCGGCGACTTCACGATCAACGGCAGGACGACGGACATGGCCCGCATCGGCGATGTGGTGCCCACGGTGGGTGACCGAGCGGTGGTGATCAACAACGATCAGGGCGTGCCGCACAACTTCCACATCCACAACGCCGCGTTTGCGGTGACTGCCGTCGCCGGGCGGCCGCCGTCGCCGGAGTCGACCGGCCGCAAGGACACGGTGTACGTCGCGCGCCGGCCAGAGCGGCTCGAGGGTGGTGGTGCTGACGACGTTCGACCTCGACGAGTACGTATTCGCCGCGCTGCGGGCCGGTGCCAGCGGTTTCCTGCTCAAGAACGCGCCACCGGGCGACCTGCGGCGTGCCGTCCGCGTGGTGCCGGCCGGGTAGACCCTGCTCGACCCAGCCGTCACCTGGCGCGTCGTCAAGCGACACGCTCACTCGGCGGCGGGCGTCCGCGGCCTCGACACGCTGACCCCCTGCGAACGCGAGATCGCCGACCTGGTCGCCGCGGGCTCACCAGCGAGGAGCTCGGCGCCCGGCGGGTGGTCAGCGAATGAACGGTGAAGACGCACATGCGGCACATCCTCGCCAAGCTGCACGCCCGCGACCGCGTTCAGATCGTGATCGCTGTCTACGAGGCCCGCGCCGCGCTGTAGCTCAAACCTTCGGGGTCACCAGCCCCGGGTGGCGGTGATGGCGGCATTACGTCAGGTGGCCGCGGAGTGGTGCGTCCAAGGCGGGCAGTACGCCGCGCGACCCGGGCGCAACCGTGGCATCCTTGATAGACAGTGAGCTATGTCTATCGTGAGGGATGTCGACATGCGACCTCGGCTGCTTTCCATCGCTTCCGCGCTGGCGCTCGTCATGAGTGGATCGGTGCTGGCGTTGATGCCCGCCAGCCCGGCCAGCGCGCACTGCGGCGGCCACGGCCACCATCCGGACCTGTACGGCGGAGGCGGCATCTCGTGGGGAGAGGGAACCTACATCCGCGCCTATCCGCACAGGGACTGCCAATCTCACGGACAGGGATACCCGGGTCAGGGGATCGACGTCCACTGCGCCACGCTGACCGGCGACCTCTGGTTCTACGTCCGTAACACCACTACCGGGATCAACGGGTGGTCCCGACGAGACGCGCTCCGCTTCTCACAGACCGTCACCATCGCCGACTGCTCGAACGCGGCCGCCGCACACCGGGTGGCCTGAACGGGCTGAGCACTGGAACAAGCACCTCCACAAGCCACGATGAGGGCCCCCTCCCATCCGGGAAGGGGCCCTCATGGGAGTGTGGATCTAGTGCCTCGTCTTTGAACGTTGATCGTGTAATCCGTCGGTTCTGAGGACGGATCGGGCAGGCTGTCTCCCGACGTTCATGGGAGGTGGTGGCCGGTGGGCAGACGCCCGGAGGTGTTCGTCCGGC
>NZ_SMJY01000350.1:0-2696 GCF_004348355.1 Micromonospora sp. KC721
GCCCCCGACCCCTGGTCCCAGGGTCGGGGGCCACCCCGCCCCGCCGAGTTCAGGCGGTGGCGACGGGGCGGCCGGGAAGCCCGGTGCCGGGGTGGTCGACGCCGGGGGCGGCTGGCGGTCGCGCCAACAGCCCGGTGACGCCGGTTATGTCGAGGATGGTTTCCAGGAAGCGCGGGATGTTACGCAGCCGGAGGGTGGTGCCGCAGTGCTGCCCCTCCCGCCACGCGTGCACGATGACAGCCAGCCCGGTGCTGTCGATGAAGAGCAGTTGGGCGAAGTCGAGGACGATGACGCTGGGACGTTCCGCGAGTGCCCGGTCGACCTCGGCGCGCAGCGGCCCGGCGGTGGTGAACGCGAGGTCACCGCCGATCGAGATGACCGGTGCTTCCGGATTCGCGCGGTCGACGGACATGCTCAGTGGAGCCGCCTCAGGCTTCCTCCCAGATGGCACCACGATCACCTTTCCGCAGGCTGCCGATCGGGCAGGGATTTCCCGGGATCGTAACAATCCCGCTCGCCGCCCGCTGCGGGCGCGCTGGCGCATCGGCTCGCAGGTGCGTTGGCGGCGGCCCGGTGCGCGGCTGGTCCCTCGGAAGGCTTCACGGCGGTCGCGGCGGTTCCGTTGCCGTGACTGCGTCACTGCTTATACTTGCTCCACTGCAAGGATCTGAGGGGTGCGAGTGAGAGGGGTGACCTTGACGTTCACCGTCACGCACAGCCCACGCGATGGCGGCGGGGTATGCCTGCGGCTGGCGGGGGAGCTGGACCTCAGCACCTCGGGTGAGCTGAATGACACCATAGACCGGCTGGCCGCCGAGGGTGAACGCCATTTGCTGCTCGACGTGTCCGCGCTGACCTTCTGCGATTCCACTGGCATCGCGGCGTTCGTCCGTGGTGACAACCGCGCCTCCGCGGCGGGGGGATGGCTGCGGCTGACCGGGGCGCGTGGCCGGGTCGACCGGGTGCTTCAGGTGACCGGGCTGGCCGACGTGCTCCGGTACGTGCCCGACGCGGTGGACCCGACAGTGTCTCCGCGTGCCTGATCGGCTAGATTCCCCGCCAGCGGGCGACCGGGGCAGGTGGCTGCCCGACCGTCGACACGAGACAGGTGTGAACCCCATGGGCCGAGGCGCTGTGCAGCCCGTCCGTATCCTGGTCGTCGACGACGATCCGGGCGATGTCCTGATGATCGAGGAGGCCCTCGTGGACTCGGCGATCGAAAAGGTCATCGACGTGGTCAGCGACGGCCAGGAGGCGATGGAGTTTCTGCGCCGCGAGGGGCGGCACACCGAGGCCCAGCGCCCGGACGTCATCCTGCTGGACCTCAACATGCCGCGGATGGACGGGCGGCAGGTGCTCGGCGAGGTCAAGCGGGACGAAGACCTACGGACCATCCCGATTGTCGTGCTCACCACCTCCAATGCCGACAACGACATCGTCGGCAGCTACACCCTGCAGGCCAACGCGTACGTGACCAAGCCGATCGACCTGGACGACTTCAACGACGTGGTCCGTCGCATCGACGAGTTCTTCGGCCGGGTGGTCGTGCTGCCCAAACGCGGCTGACGGGGGTAACCGAGGGTGACAGTCAGTTACTGAACATTTTTCCCGATTCCCTCCCCGGGGCGCCGCCGCGCGCCAGGATCGAGCTGGGTACAGGTACCAGCTTCCTGGGGGGCGACAGCATGAGATTCTCCGTCGTTGACAGCGGCTACGACTGCCGGCAGGTTGATTCCTGGCTGGACGAGCTGGGAGTCCGGTTGACCCGTCTGGCCGCGCGGGCCGAGGCGGCTGCCGGCACGGGCCGGGAGTGGGACCAGATCCGGCAGGAGGCGACCCTGCTGCGTGGGCTGGTCGACCGGTCAGGACTGGCCACCGGGGGTGCGCCGGCGTCTGCCCGCCGGGACGTCTCGGTCCTGGAGCGGGAGGCGGCCGAGATTCTCGCGCGGGCCCGCGGTGAACTCGACGCGGCGCGGGAGGAGGCCCGGCAGGTACGGGAGCGGGTCTACGCCGAGGCGGTACGGGCCCGCCGGGAGTTCGAGGCGGCGCTGCACGAGCGTCGCCGCCGCGAGGCACGGGCGGACCGGATCCTGGCCGGGGTGCCGACCGCGGTGGTGCCGGCGGAAACCCCGACCGCCGCGGCGTCGGCGGGCGGAGTGCCGGCAACCCGGATCGCCACCGGAACCTCGGAGGTGTCGGTGGAGCGACCGGAGCCGGGCACCAGGGTGGCCTGACCCGGCCTGGGTGCACTCAGGTCAACGCGGCGACCACCGTCCGCGCCCGCTCCTCGTGCTTGGCGTACGCGTCGGGGAAAGCGGAGACCTGCACGGCCTGTGCGGCGGCGGTGATGCTCATGTCCTGCCAGCCCGGCACCTCGCGCAGCGCGGCGTAGAACGCCCGGGCGGCGTAGGCGGGGCGCATGAGTTCAGCGACGGTGCCCCAACCGCTGCTCGGACGCTGCTGGAACAACCCGACCGAGTCGTGGTCGGCGCCGCTGCCCTGGTGCGGGTGGTCGAACGACTCGGGCAGCACGTCGCTGGCCAGGTTGTACAGGTTGCTCTCCTGCATCGCGGTGGCGATGGCGACCACCAGGCCCCGCTTCGGCATGCCCATCCCGACGCCCACGTCGACGATCACCTTGGCGTTGTCCATCTGCGTCTGGGTCAACCCGGCGACCGGCCGGGGCCGGGTGGGTC
>NZ_SMJY01000351.1:0-2604 GCF_004348355.1 Micromonospora sp. KC721
GGCCGTCCCCGCCCTCCTCGCTTCCCCCGCGCGAATCCGGGGGATCCTGGTGGGAAACGGTCCCTGGCGGTGCCTGTTCGTGCCGAGATCTCTCCCCGTGCCGGGAGGCGTCGGCCCCGCCGGCCGGCTCACCGACGCCGAGTTCGTACAGGAACCGGCTGGGTTGCTCCTCGTGGTCGTCGCCACCGACGGCGGCCGAGGCGACGGCGGTGACCAGCAATCGCCGCCGCGCCCGGGTCACCGCGACGTGGAAGAGCCGGCGTTCCTCGTCCAGCAGGGCGGAGGTCTGCCCGACCAGACCAGCTCGCACGCCGGTGCCGTCGGCCCGGCCGGCGAGCACGTCGACCAGCCGCTCCGAGCCGAGCAGACTGCCCCGCAGCCGCAGGTCGGGCCAGATGCCCTCCTGAACCCCGGCCACCGCGACCAGGTCCCACTCCAGGCCCTTCGCGGCGTGCGCGGTGAGCAGCCGGACAGCGTCGCCCCGGTCGGCGCTGGCGGCCAGGGTGTCGGCGGGCAGATCCTGGCCGAGCACGTGGTCGAGGAAGACCTCGGTCCGGGCACCGGGCAGCCGGTCGGTGAACCGGGCCGCCGCGTCGAAGAGCACCAGCACGGCGTCCAGGTCACGGTCGGCGGCCTCGGCCCGCCACCGCTGGGCGGTCTCGTGCTCGCCGGTGGCGGCCCGCCCCCGGTTGATCGCGCCGGCCCAGCGTTCGGCCAGCCCGCTGGCCTGCCACACCGCCCAGAGCACATCCTCGGCGGTGGCACCCGGGATGGCCGCTGCCCGCCGTGCGGTCGCCAGCAGCTCCGCCACCGTACGAGCGGGCTCCACCCAGCGCCGGTCGATCCCGGCCAGCTCGGCCGGGTCACGCAGCGCCGCCACGATCAGCTCGCCGGAGGGGCGACGGTCACCGCCGGCCAGCGCGAGAGCCCGTAGCCCCTGCCGCAGCCGCCGCTCGGCCAGCGGGTCGGCCCCGCCCAGCGGGGAGTGCAGCAGGGCGACCGCCGCCTCCTCGTCCAGCCGTTCCGGCTCCAGCGCGCAGCGCAGCAGGAGCAGCAGCGGCGCGACCCCCGGTTGCAGGTGCAGCGGCAGGTCCTCCCCGTGCACGACGGTCGGCACCCCGGCGGTGTGCAGGGCGCGGCGCAGCGAGGGCAGGTGCAGGTGGGTGGAGCGGACCAGCACCGCCATCTCGGACCACGGCACGCCGTCGAGCAGGTGCGCGGTACGCAGCGCGTGGGCGAGCCAGGCGGCCTCGCTGGTGGCGGAGCGGAAGGTACGCACCTCGACGGTGCCGGGCGGGGTGCCGGGCGGCGGGCGCAGCCGCCGGTGCGCGGCCGGTCCGCGCAGCCGTCGGGCGAGCCGCCCCGCCGCCCCGAGCAGCCCGGCGCCGGCCCGGTACGACGTGGTGAGCGTGACCTGCGCGGCCGGTGCTCCGGAGGCGGTGCGGAACCGGTGCGGGAAGCCGCCCACCACGGCCGGGTCGGCACCACGGAAGGCGTATGTGGAGGAATCCGGGTCGGCGAACGCCACCAGCGGCTTGCCGCCACCGGCGATCACGGCGAGCAGTTCCTGCTGGGCCGGGTCGGTGTCGGCCAACTCGTCGACGTAGACGTGGGCCAGCCGGCGACGCTCGGCGTCGAGCAGCCCGGGGTCGTCGAGCAGCATACCGGTGGCGGCCCGGACCAGTTCGGCCGGGTCGTACGCGACCGAGCCACGGTTGCTGACGTCGCGCAGGGCGAGCACGGCGACGTACTCCCGGAGGAAGCGGGCGGCGGCCGGCCAGTCGGCGCGGCCCAGCTTCTCCCCCAGCCGGGCCAGCTCGACCGGGCCGACACCCCGCTCGGCGGCACGCATCAACAGGTCGCGCAGCTGGGCGGCGAACGCCCTGGTCCGCAGGGCGGGACGTAGATCCTCCGGCCAGCCGACCGGATCGTCGCCGGGCTCCTCGCCCACCACGTCGAGCAGTTCCCGGATGATCAGGTCCTGTTCGGGACCGGTGAGCAGCCGGGGCGACGGCTCGCCCCGCTCGGCGGCGGCCCGGCGCAGCAGTCCGAAGGCGTACGCCGGAAAGGTGCGCACCAGCGGCTCGCGGAGCACCCGGTGACCGTCGGCGGCGATCCGCGCCTCGATCCGGTGACGCAGCTCGGTGGCCTGCCGGCGGGCGAAGGTGAGCACCAGGATCCGCTCCGGGTCGACGCCTTCGGCCACCCGGGCGGCGACCGCCTCGACGAGGGTGCTGGTCTTGCCGGTGCCGGGACCACCCACGACCAGCATCGGCCCGTCGGTGTGCGCGACGACCTGCGCCTGGAGCGGATCGGTGAGCCGTCCGCGAAGGCGCCGCGACGCGCCGTGCGGGCTGGTGGGGACAGGGTGCTGACCGCGGTCGCCGGTCGGCGGATCGGATCTGCCGGTGCGGTCCGCCGGGTACGCGCCATCGCCCGCCGGCCCCGCGGACCGCGGCTCCCCCTCGATGCCCACGCCGCCCCGACCGCTGCCCTCGCTCGGCCCCCCGGGCCGACCGCTGCCCTTGGCCGGCCCGCCGGGCCGACGGTCCCCCCGAACCGTCGCGGCGGACCGCCCGTCGTCCGGGCCCGGTCCGGCAGGCC
>NZ_SMJY01000352.1:0-2430 GCF_004348355.1 Micromonospora sp. KC721
GGCACGGGGGCCGGGGTCAGACGCCGGCCCGGGTCGGGACGCGGTCGGGCAGTTGCGTCGCGCCGGCCGCGCGCTCGTCGGCGGTCGGTGCCTCGGCGACCTCGGGAGCGCCGTGGTCCTCGTCGAGCATGGTGGCCTCGTCGAAGGGACGTTCGCCGGAGAGCACGGCCCGCGCCTGCTCCCGGTCGAACTCACCGGTCCAGGTGCCGATCAGCACGGTGGCCACGGCGTTGCCGGCGAAGTTGGTCAGCGCCCGGGCCTCGGACATGAACCGGTCGATGCCGACGATCAGGCCGACCCCGTCAACCAGGTCCGGCCGGTGCGACTGCAGGCCGCCGGCCAGGGTGGCCAGGCCCGCGCCGGTGATGCCGGCGGCGCCCTTGGACGCGATGATCATGAAGACCAGCAGGGACACCTGCTCGCCGACCGACAGCGGGTTGCCCATCGCGGAGGCGATGAACAGCGACGCCATGGTCAGGTAGATGGCGGTGCCGTCGAGGTTGAAGGAGTAGCCCGTCGGCACGGTGATGCCGACGACCGGCCGGCTCACCCCGAAGTGCTCCATCTTCGCGATCAGCCGGGGCAGCGCCGACTCCGAGGAGGAGGTGGAGACGATCAGCAGGAACTCCCGCCCCAGGTA
Source organism: Micromonospora sp. KC721 (assembly GCF_004348355.1). Classification (NCBI taxonomy): domain Bacteria; kingdom Bacillati; phylum Actinomycetota; class Actinomycetes; order Micromonosporales; family Micromonosporaceae; genus Micromonospora; species Micromonospora sp. KC721. Next base: position 641 of record NZ_SMJY01000352.1, read on the forward strand.
CCGCAGCAGCGAGAAGATCGAGATCTTGGCGACCACCCGGAGCAGCAGGCCGAGCACCACCACGACGAAGACCAGGCAGGTGGCGTAGAAGCCGAGCATGATCTGGGCCAGGCTCTTCAGCGCGTCCATGCCGGTCGCGCCGACGACGGCGGCGATCGCGCCGAACGCGCCGATCGGGGCCACCCACATGATCATCGCGAGGATCTTGAAGATCAGGCGCTGGAGCACCCCGACCGCCCGCAGCACCGGCTCGCCCCGGCTGCCCATGCCCTGCACCGCGAAGCCGACCAGGAGCGCGACCAGCAGCGTCTGGAGCACCTCTCCGCCGGTCAGCGAGGACAGCAGCGAGGTCGGGATGACGCCGAGCAGGAAGTCGACGGTCCCCTCCGCCTCCCCGCCGGCAGCCTGCCGCCCGGCACCCGCCAGCTCCGAGTTGAGGTGCAGACCGGAGCCGGGGTGGATCAGGTTGCCGACGACCAGGCCGATGGCCAGCGCGACCGTGGACATGAGCAGGAAGTAGCCGAGGGCGAGCCCGCCGACCTTGCCGACCTTGGCCGCCTGGCGCACCGAACCCACGCCGAGGACGATCGTGCAGAAGATGATCGGGCTGATCATCATCTTGATCAGGGCGACGAACCCGGTGCCGAGGGGCTTCAGGTCCTTGGCCAGCTCCGGGGCGACAAAGCCGACCACGATGCCCGCGACGACCGCGACGATCACCGCGAGGTAGAGGTAGTGGGTGCGGTCCCGGCGGGACCGCTGCGCAGGTGTGCTGGTGGTGGGGGTCTGCATGAGTGAGACTGTGGTCCAGGTCTCAGCCGGAAGCAGCCTTGCGTTCATTCTGTTCACCGGGGTGCAGTGTCGGCGTAACAACGACCTGATCCGAGGGGGACATGACGGCACGGAAGTGGAGCATCGCGGGGCAACTGTTCGCCCTCCAGGCGCTGGTGGTCACCCTGCTCGTCGGCGCGGGGGCCGTCGGGGCCGCGCTGCTGGCCCGCGCCGACGCGCGGGAGGCCGCCCGGGACGAGGTGCTCGCCGTCGCCGAGACGGTCGCCCGCTCCCCCGAGGTCGCCGCCGCGCTGCGCTCCACCGACCCCGCGGCCACCCTGCAGCCGTACGCCGAATCCGTGCGCACCGCGACCGGGACGAACTTCGTGGTGGTGATGAACCCCGACCGGATCCGCTACTCCCACCCCGACCCGACGCAGATCGGCCAGCCGTTCATCGGCAAGATCGGCCCGGCCCTGGCCGGCCACCCGTACACCGAGGTCAACACCGGCACCCTGGGCGAGTCGGTGCGCGCCGTGGTCCCGGTACGCGAGGCCGACGGCAGCGTCACCGGGCTGATCTCGGTCGGCATCACCACCGAGTCGATCAACCGGAAGCTGCTCGGCCGGGCACCCGTCCTGCTGGCCGTCACCGTCGTCGTGCTCGTCGTGGCCGGGTACAGCTCGTGGCTGCTCAGCCGCCGGCTACGCCGGCAGACCCACGGGCTGGGCCCGGCCCAGATGACCCGGATGTACGAGTACTACGACGCCGTCCTGCACTCGGTCGGCGAAGGACTGATGGTGATCGACGCCGACGGGCGGATCGCGTTGGTCAACGACGAGGGGCGCCGGCTGCTCGGCCTGGACCCGGACGCGCCGCTGGTGGATCGGCCGGTGACCGGGCTCGGCCTGCCCCCGGCCCTGGTCGAGCTGGTCGGCGCGGGCCGCCGGGCGCACGACGAGCTGATCCTCACCCGGGAGCGGTCCCTGGTGGCCAACCAGCGTCCCACCGAGCTGGGT
>NZ_SMJY01000353.1:0-2417 GCF_004348355.1 Micromonospora sp. KC721
GCTCCCCGACCCCACCGACGAGGTCGTGGAGCTCTGCCGTGACCTGTTGCGCATCGACACCACCAACACGGGGGACAACGCCACCAGCATGGGCGAGCGCCGCGCGGCCGAGTACGTCGCGCAGCGCCTCGCCGAGGTGGGCGTCGATGCCGAGATCCACGAGTCGGCGCCGGGGCGTGCCAACGTGGTGGCCCGCATCGCCGGCACCGACCCGGGCCGCGACGCCCTGCTGGTGCACGGTCACCTCGACGTGGTCCCCGCCGACGCCGACGAGTGGTCGGTGCACCCGTTCTCCGGCGAGATCCGCGACGGTTACCTGTGGGGCCGGGGCGCGATCGACATGAAGGACTTCGACGCGATGGTGCTGGCCGTGGTGCGGCACTGGCAGCGCACCGGGGTCCGCCCGTCGCGGGACATCGTGCTCGCCTACACCGCCGACGAGGAGGCGGGCAGCGACTACGGCGCGCACTTCCTGGCACGCCGGCACCGGGACCTCTTCGACGGCTGCACCGAGGCCGTCGGCGAGGTGGGGGGCTTCTCCTACTCGGTCAACGAGGCCACCCGGCTCTACCTCATCGAGACCGCCGAGAAGGGCATCGACTGGCTGCGGCTGCACGCCAAGGGCCGCCCCGGGCACGGCTCGTTCATCCACGACGACAACGCGGTCACCGCGCTGGCCGAGGCGGTGGCCCGGATCGGGCGGCACCGCTTCCCGGTGACCGTCACCGCCACCGTCCGGGCCTTCCTCACGGAGGTCTCCGAGGTCCTCGGCGTGGAACTGGACCCGGACGACCCGGAGACCGCGATCGCGAAACTGGGTCCGATCGCCAACATCATCGGGGCGACGATCCGCAGCACCGCGAACCCGACCCGCCTCGCCGCCGGCTACAAGGACAACGTCATCCCCGGCCGGGCCACCGCCACCATCGACTGCCGCAGCCTGCCCGGGCAGTCGGAGCTGCTGGAGCAGCAGCTGCGCGAGCTGGTCGGCCCGGACATCGACATCGAGTACATCCAGCGCCAACCGGCCCTGGAGACCACTTTCGACGGCGACCTGGTGGCGGCGATGTCGGCGGCACTGCGCGCCGAGGACCCGGGTGCCCGGCCGGTGCCGTACATGCTCTCCGGCGGCACGGACGCGAAGGCCTTCTCGCAGCTCGGCATCCGCTGCTTCGGGTTCGCCCCGCTGCGCCTGCCGCCCGACCTCAACTTCTCCGCCCTGTTCCACGGCATCGACGAGCGGGTACCGGTGGACGGACTACAGTTCGGCGTGCGGGTTCTGGACCGGTTCCTGCGCGCCTGCTGACCCGTCCGGTGTCGCAGCCTGCCCCATTGGCGAAGGGATCACCTCATGACCGACCAGCACGGTGAGCTGGACGCCGCACTCGAGCGCGTGATCGACGCCGCTCGGGCCCACCTGGCGGCCGTGCGCGCCGCCCAGGGCCGCATCGACGACGACGACGTCTGGCAGGCGTACGTGGCGTTGAACAACGCGTCGTACGCCTACGACGAGCAGCTGCTCGACGCGTTCGGCGAGGTCACACCCTGGGACGTGGAGGCGATCGACCCGGACGAGGCCGACGAGCGGTTCGGTGGCGTCGAGGGCGTCGAGGCCACCGACCCGCACCCGCAGGTGATCTCGGTGCGGCAGCGCCGCGACTACCGGGTGCCGAGCGTCTCGGCGCTGATCCGGGTCGCCGAGGCGGCCCGCCGCGAGGGCACCCCGGAATCCGACGAGCCGGCGCCGGTCGAGGGGGTCGGCGAGGCGGTGCTGGAGCTGCTGCAGAGCGGCGACGGTTCGCTGAGCGCCCTGGACGTGCCCGAGCTGGAGCCGCTCGACGGGGTGGTGATGGTCAGCGAGGTCGGCACCCCGGTCGACCTGGAGTCGTTCGACGACGACGACCCGGTGGGCCCGTTCCAGCCGGCCGCCGACGACCGCCTGGTGGGGCGGCTCGACGAGCATCCTTACCTGGACGAGGACGACCACGACCACGCCGGGCACGCCCACTAGTCGGGCACCCACGCCAGGGTGGGGTGGCGAACTCAGTACGACAGGCCCGGTTGCGGCTGGGCGACCCGGCGACGGCGCAGCACGACCTGCCGCGTCCCGTCCCGGAACAGTCGCACCCGGGCCAACTCCCATCCGGAGAACTCCGCCTGGATCGCCAACTGCGCCGCGGCGGTCACCCGATCGACGTTCGGCGGCAACCTCAGCGGCGCGTATTCGTAGTCCATGTGCCCTATGCTGCCCAGCCCTGGGCCTGTCCGCCACCCTTCCCGCGCCACCGGTCGGACCACCCCCGGCGTACCGGGTCCGACGCGGCGCGCGTCGGGCAGGGCGTACGCCCGAGCAGGGTGGGGCCGGTCGGCCCCGGCGCGGGCGTCCGTTGCCCCGGGCCCGGCTTCCGAGGGGTGGC
>NZ_SMJY01000354.1:0-2411 GCF_004348355.1 Micromonospora sp. KC721
GGGCGTGGCGGGCTCGGTCGAGCGTACGGCGCGCAGCCCGCCCCCGGTGCCGCTGATCCCGGGCAGGTCGGCGACCGGTTCGCCGCGGCGGGCGGCGGCGCGGCGGCCCGGTGCCGGCGTCGCGGTGCTGGTGCGGGCGGTGAGCGTGCTGACCAGGGCCTCACAGCCGGCGTCGCAGGCCCGTACCGCGGCGACCGCCTGCCGGACGGTCTCGGCGACCGCGGCGGTGAGCGCCCGGTTGACCGTGGCCCGTCGGGGCGTCTCGGAGACGGCCACCCGTAGCGCGGTCACCGCGGCGTCGATCTCGTCGGCCTCGGCGACCCCGTCGGCGGCCAGGTGTGCCGCGACCGCGTCGGCGGCGACGGAGACCTCCCGGCCCTGAGTGGTCGTGCCGGAGAGCATGCCGGGCTCGGGGAGGGCGTCCAGGACGGCCAGCGGCACCGGCTCGGCCGGGTCCGGGTACGCCCGCAGCGCGGCGGGGTAGAGCTCGCGAAGCACCTCGCGCAGCGCCACGGCGGCGGAGTGGCGACCGCTGGAGAGGGCGCCGTGCGCCGACAGGACCTGCTTGTAGTTGGCCAGGTCCCGAGGTGCCGGCAGGGTGACCGCGGAGAGAGCGCCCGCCTGGAGGGCGCGCGCCAGGCCAACCGCCCGTCGCTCGGCCGGCGGGGACTGCATCTCCTCCAGCGAGTCGTCGTCGGCGAAACGCTCGGCGAAGTCGTCGACCGAGTCGTCGTCGGCGATCGCGAGTGGACGCCCGGCGGCGCTCAACAGCGACGTGACCGTGTGGTCGTCGCTGTCGGCCGCGATCGCCGCGCCGCTCAGCCCGCCCGACCGCTCCACGAGCAGCGTGACCAGCTGGGCGTAGCCCGCCGGCTCGTCGCTGATCTCGCAGACGTGCAGCAGACGGCCTGCGTCGTCGACCACAGCGGACGTCAGCGTCGATCCGGCCGATGCCGGTCGGTCGGCCGGATCCGCCGAGGCCAGACCGCAGTACACGCGCACGAGCGCCACGGCGTCGTCCTCCTCCCGGGACACAGGTCTTTTCTGCCAGAGACTGATGCTCCCTGGTCGAGGTCAGTCGCGCCAGTCCACCACGGCAGAGATCTTGCCGACAATGGTGCGCCAACCCAGGCTGGCGGTCTGCGCTCCGATTCTCTTCAGCCGTCGGCGGCCGAAGAATCCTCCGATCCCACCATTGACAGACGCCCGCAACGCCTCGTCGAGGTCGTCGAGGCTGGAGCCGGCGGAGAGCATGTCCAGCACCGCCGGCAGTCGCAGCGCGTACGCCAGGTCACGGGCGACCTCGCCGGCCTCGATCAGCAGCGTGGGGTCCCAGGTGTCGTGCCCGCCGCGCAGGTTCTCCACGACCAGGTCCAGTTCGTACATGTCCTCGTCGAGCGGCGCGATGTCGGCCGGCTCCACCCGTTCGGTCAGCTCCTGCCAGCTGTCCAGTTGGGACATGTCGTTCGGCGCGCCGGACCGGATGAAGCTGACCAGCGCCTCGGGGGTCTTGAAGAGCAGCAGCCGGCCCTTGTGGGTCAGGAAGAGCGGGACTTCCTCGTCGCCGGCCGCTTCGTCGGCGTCCTCGGAGTCGGCGTCCTCGGAGTCGGCGTCGGCGTCGGCCTTACGGCGACCCTCGGCCTCCTGCTCGTCCTCCTCGGCGGTGAGGGCGGCGAACTCCTCGTCGAGGATCACCACCTCCTCGTCGTCCTCGTCGGTCTCGACGACCTGGCGGCGGGCCAGGAAGGGGTCGTCCTCGTCGCGCTCGGCGACGTCGGTCGGGGTCAGCTCCCGCGCCGGCCGGTACGCCCGCAGGGTGAAGCCGGTGCCGGCGGGCAGGGCGATCTCCACCGGGTCGATCCGCAGCTCGTCCCAGAGGGCGCGGTCGGCGGCGCCGCGTTCCGCTGCGGAATCGACTGGCCCGTCGGTGGCGTCGAGCTCGGGCTCGTCGGCGTCGGGCCGTTGGGGCGACTGGCGGACCACGCTGACCTCCGTGTGCGTCGGGTTGCCCACTGGTCGACGGCTTCCGCCGACCAGTGACTCTGGGCACATACCCTAGTGGTCCGTCCTGCGGATGCGGACCCCGCACCCCGCTGGCGGTCCGGAGGACCCACAAGTAGGCTTCCTACTTATGAAGGCCCAGTCGCTGCACGGACACCTCGACGCGCTGCTGTTGGCGGTGCTGGAACAGGGTGCCCTGCACGGGTACGCCATCATCGAGGCGTTGCGGGCACGCAGCGACGGCAGCCTCGATCTGCCCACCGGCACCATCTATCCGGCGCTGCGGCGGCTGGAGCGGGCCGGGCACGTGGTCAGCTCGTGGAGCACCGTCAACGGCCGTGAACGACGCACCTACCAGCTCACCGACTCCGGCCGGCGGGCGCTGGCCGGAGAGCGCGACGGCTGGCGGG
>NZ_SMJY01000355.1:0-2355 GCF_004348355.1 Micromonospora sp. KC721
CCACCCTACGCGGCCCGCCGTTCCGCCCCCGACCCCGTCTCCGTGGCCGATCCGGTCCCGACGGACGAAGCGCCGGGCGCGGCGGTACTGCCGCAGCGCGTCCCCGCCGAACCGGACGTGCCCGTCGTCCCGGAGCCGCCAGCCGTGGATCCACCAGCCGAGACCCCGGAACTCGCCCGTATCGCCACCCACCTGCGCCGCGACGACGAGCCCGCTCCGCCGCGCGAGCGGCCGGAGGGCTTCGACGTCGACGCCATCCTGGACGCCGTGCGCGAGGTGGCGGGGGTGCGGGACGCCACCCTGCGCCGTACCACGGCCGGCGCGCACAGCCTCCGGCTGGACCTCGCCGACGGGGCGGACGCGGCCGAGGTGAGCCGGATGGTGGCCCGTCTGCTCCAGGAGCGGATGGGGCTGGCCGCTGCCCCGCAGAACCTGCCCGGGTCACCCGCCCCGGCGCCGACGCGACGTCGGTCGGCATCGGGTCGACCGGTGGCCGACGCCCCCGAGGCCGCCCCGCCGCTGCCGGAGAACCGCCCACCTGCGGACTCCGACGCCGTCCGCGAGGCTGGCCTCCGGCCGCCGGAGCCGGGGTCGGCGCCGGCCGGCCGCTCGCGGCTGTCCGCGCCGATGGACGGTGCCGGTCGGCTGTCCGTGCCAGCGGACGACGCCGATCGGCCGCCCGTGTCGGCGGACCGGGTCGACCGGCCGTCCGTCCGCAGCGGCTCCGCCGCGGATGGGCAGCCCGCCGGAAGCGACCGGGCGGACGAGCCCGACCCGGCCGCGGGGGTGTCCCGCCGCCGACGGGCCCCCGTGCACCGGGGTCGGGCGAGCGTGGAGGAGCCGGCGGGGGCAGCCGGCAGCCCGGTGACGCTCGGCACGTCGTACTCGGGCGGGCAGATGACCACGACGGAGACCGCGCCCTCCCGCCCGCTGGAGATCGGCGATGTGCCGGGCCCCCGGGTGGTGATCGACCACGTCCAGGTCAGCACCTTCGGCCTGGACGCCACCGTCGAGGTGCGCCTGCTCGCCGGCGAGGACACCGCCGCCGGGCACGCCAGCGGGCCGGTGGTGGACGGGTACGTCCTGCGGCTCTGCGCGGTGGCCGCCGCGGCGGCGGTGGACCGCCTGCTACGCGGCGGTGACGGCACGGGCGAGCAGGGACGGTGCTTCGTCGAGCACGCGGCGGTGGTGCCCTTCGGCAGTTGCGAGGTCGCCACGGTGGTGGTGCTGCTGGTCTGCGACGGTTGGGTCGAGCAACTCGCCGGTTCGGCGCTGGTGGCCGGTGACCCCCGGCAGGCGGTGGTGCGGGCCACGCTGGCCGCGGTGAACCGTCGGTTGGAGGCACTGCTGGCCTGAGGTCGGTGGTGGTGTCGGGTGCAGCTATCGAGGAGCAGACTGCCAGGCATGAAGCGCGCCGCCCTCTGGCCCGAGAATCTGTTGCCCCCGCACGACGTCCCGCCGCCCTGGCCCGGCCGGGAGGTGCGCCTCGACGGCACCGTCACCTACGTGCGGGAGACGCCGGCCACCGGCCCGGACGCCGAGCCGGCGTTGTACGTGCACGGGCTGGGCGGCTCGTCGCAGAACTGGACGGACCTGGCCGGACTGCTCGCCGGCCGGCTCGACGGCCACGCGATCGACCTGCCGGGCTTCGGGCGCAGTGAGCCGGGGCGCAGTTACACGATTCCGGCGTTCGCCGAGCGGGTGGTGCGCTGGATCGAACACTCCGGGCGGGGTCCGGTGCACCTGTTCGGCAACTCGCTGGGTGGGGCGATCGCGGTACGGGTGGCGGGACTGCGTCCGGATCTGGTGCGGACCCTCACCCTGGTCTCCCCGGCGCTGCCGTTCCTCGGGTTCCACCGCTCGGTGCAGGGTCGGATGCTGCCGTTGCTGGCGATTCCGCGCGGTGAGCGACTGGCGGCGTGGCGGCTGGCCCAGATCGCTCCCGAGGTGATGGCCCGGCAGGCGATGGCGGCGTGCGTGGCCGACCTGAGCCGGATCAGCGAGCAGCGTCGGCAGGAGGCGCTGGAGGAGATCCGGGTGCGGTACGAGGCCAGCCACTACGCCGCCGCGTACGTGCGTACGTTCCGGGGTCTGGTCTCCTGCTTCGTGCGGTCGTACCTGCCGGGTCCGGGTTCGATGTGGCGGATAGCCGCGTCGATCCAGGCACCCACCCTGGTGATCGGGGGGATGCAGGACCGGCTGGTGGACGTCCGGGTGGCACCGCAGGCGGCCCGGGTGATCCCGGACAGCCGGCTGATGATGCTGGCCGGGGTCGGGCACGTGGCCCAGATGGAGGTGCCGCGCACGGTGGCCCGCGCGGTTCTGCAGCTGCTCGCGGAGGTCAGGGAGGGTGGG
>NZ_SMJY01000356.1:0-2310 GCF_004348355.1 Micromonospora sp. KC721
GTTGTGGAACCGCTTCGGAAGCCCACCGGAGTGCGTACGGGCTTCCAGGGGCGATCCGCAGCCCTCACAGTTCGGCGCGTCTACCTGGTTCGCTGGCGCGATGTCGGGCGGGTGGCTTACCGTTGTCATCGAGCTTCCCCATTTCTTGCTGGCAGGCGGACGTGGGACTCACCGGGAAGGCCGTCAAGCTGCGAACTTGACGGCCTTCACTCTGTCCGGGGTCGTGATCAGTCGGCGTCAGGCGCGCCGATGGAGAGCAACGAAGCCGCAGGTAGCTGACCTCGCGTGGCGACCAGGTCGCGGTGGTGGTGGGCGACGGCCGCCGCCGTTTCATCGGGGACGTAGGGCATCCGAACGCGGGTGAAGCCGGGGCGACCTTCAACGGCCATCGTGGCGACGCCGACGTAGACGGGGTCACGGAGCTGCACCGGGTTGGCTTCCGGGTACTGGCGGATATCCTCGCCGAGCCCTGCCACGGCGGCCTCGATGGTGCGGCAGGCGAACGCGAGGCTGACGGAGCACACGTCGCGGATCTGCGTCGGGATGGCGTCGCCGGTTCCCTTCTGCGTGGCGAGCACGGTCAGGATGCCGACGCTCCGACCCTTCTTGATCAGGTCTTCCACGTGCTGCGCGTTCTGAGCAGCGAGCGCGTTCCGCTGCTTCAGCACCTTGTCGCCACCGTCCTTGACCTGGGCAAAGTACGTGTGTGCCTCGTCCACGATGACGATGACCAGGGGCCAGTCAGGCGTGAACTGGCCTTGCCAGGCGTTCTTGCGGCCGAGCAGGGTTCGGATGCTGGCGGCACGGGCACGGCGGAACTGGACCAGCTCGCCGAGCACCTTGTTGGCCTGTTCGAGGTCATCGCCGACCAGAAGCGTGAAGCGGTCGGCCAAGTCGCCGTAGTCGCCCTGGGCAGGATCGTCGCTCTTGCCGTCCAGGCCCACGAACTGCACAGCCGGTGACGCGGAGAGACGGACGATCAGGTTGTTGATAAACGAGGTCTTGCCGTAGCCAGGCAGGCCGCAGATGCAGATGCCGGCGACGTTGGATAGCCGTAGGTCGACCGGTTCGCCGTACTCGTCCAGGCCAACGGGAAGCCGGTCGAGCGTCTTCGGGGCGACCAGGGCCGCAGGGTCGGGGGCGTAGGTGGTGGGGAAGCTCAGCGGATCGACGCGGACCGCGCGGACGCGAACCTTGCCGGGCTTGACCTGGGTGACCGCGACGCGGGTGGCGCGCCAGTCGTCGGCCAGGTGGCGAGCCGCCCTCTGCCACTCCGGGAGGCCAACGCCGGCCACGGTGCGGGCGGTGCAGACCACGCCGTAGGAGTCTGCCCGGACGCGCATCTTGGGCACGACGTACCGCGGCTTGGGCGCCGGAGCGCTACCGGTCGCGGCAGTCACCGCGGTGCGGTCGATGAGGACCAGGCCGAGGTGTTGCGCGACGTGTGGCCACCGCCGGCGGATGCGGGCGGCCTGGATGCACGAGCGGGCGAGTTCCCGATCGCGGCGGATGCCGGCCCAGACGAGCCGGGGGCCGACGCCGAAGCGGGAACCGATGTAGAGGGCACCGCCCCCCGAGATGATCCAGGGGGCGGCGGTGAGCACGTCGGCGAGCACTGGTCAGGCCTCCACTCGGGTACGAATCACGGTGGCGATCGGGAACGCGTCGAGCACCTTGCCGCCGGCCCAAAGCCGGATCAGGTGCAGGACATTGGCGGTGCAGTCGGTACAGAGGTAGGTGTCCTGGTTCCACGAGCGGTCCGGAACGTTGGACTGGCAGCCGGCGCACCACGTGGTGCAGAGACGACGCATGATCACTCCCCGAAAAGGGTCGGTTGGAGTTGGCAGGAAGTGCAGTTGCCGGCGCTGTCACACTGGTCCGGCAGGATCGGAGTCAGACACGTCTTGCAGCGGATCCGGCGGGGCGTTGGCGCGCCCCGCCGGCTGCGGGCCATCAGGTCACGCCTTTCCGGGCGGAGCCGGCGGAGTGGTCGGCCGGACCTCGTCGCACCGGTACCAAACGCTGAAGCCGATCACCTTGTCCTTGTCCTCCTTGGCGCGCTTCTCCATCACGCCAACGGTGAAGTTCACGAGGTGAACCGGGGTGTACATCCCGATCGACTCCGCCGGGTTCTTCGCCCCCGCGTAGCCAACCTTGATCACCTCGTTCTGCACCTTCCCGAAGTTGTCGCGGAACCCGGCCACGACCTGCACGTCCCAGCGAGGAAGACCGTCCTTGGTCGTCTCCTGCTTGTCCCGCGTGCCGAACTCAATCCGGGGCTCCGCGCCCAGGAAGGCAACCGCCTGGAAA
>NZ_SMJY01000357.1:0-2309 GCF_004348355.1 Micromonospora sp. KC721
GGGGTGGGCAGCCGGGGCACCGCCCATCCCGGCGGCAGGCCGGTGAGGTACGCGAACCCGGGCGCGAACCCGCAGAACGCCACCCGGAGGTCGATGTCCGCCAGCCGGGCCACGACCTGCGGCACCTCGACCGCCCAGTGTGCGGCGACGCGGGGCAGGTCCTCTCCGTCGTACACCACGGGCACCTCGACGGTGCGGTCGGCGGCCGTGGTGGGGGCCGGCCGCGGTGTCCAGCCGGCGATCCGGGCGGCGGTGGCGACGGGGTCGGGTACGCCGTCCAGGAGCACGGTCGCGGCGGCCGGGACGATCTCTACGGCGTGCAGTTCGCCGGCCTGGCGGCGGTGCCACAGCTCGGCACGCCAGGCCTCCACCTGGGCGGGGTCGGCGCAGTCCAGCAGCAGGGCGTGCCGGCCGACGGGTCGGATCCGCATGTGGCCATATTCCCCGATCGATGCGGCGTCCCGGGCCGGGGACGCTCGGGTCGGATGGTGACCAGTGGCACTACCCATAAGTAACCTACGGTGTCGTAACCTTTTTCTCGTGACCACCTCCGCACGTATCCGTCTCAAGCCGGTCGACATCGGCAAGCCCCGGATGCGCGGCTGGCTGCACACGTACGCGTTCTTCGTCGCGCTCGTCTGCGGCGTCGTGCTCTGCTCGATCGCAGCCCTCCGCCCCGGCTGGGCACCCCTGGTGAGCTGCCTGATCTACAGCCTGACCGTCTGCGGCCTCTTCGGCACCAGCGCTCTCTACCACCGTCGGGTGTGGTCGGAGCGGGGCTACCAGATCATGCGCCGGCTGGACCACTCGATGATCTTCGTGTTCATCGCCGGCACCTACACCCCGTTCTGCGCGCTGCTGCTGGACCGGGGGATGGCCACCCTCATGCTGAGCCTGGTCTGGGGCGGCGCGCTGGCCGGGGTCGGGCTGAAGGTGGTCTGGCCGCACGCGCCCCGCTGGGTGTCCGCCCCGCTCTACCTGGCGCTCGGCTGGGTCTCGGTCGCGATGCTGCCGGAGATCCTGCACGGGGGCGGGGTGACCGCCCTGGTGCTGCTCGCGGTCGGCGGAGCGATCTACAGCATCGGAGCGATCTTCTACGCGCTCCGCAGGCCGAACCCGTGGCCCGCCGTCTTCGGCCACCACGAGTTCTTCCACGCCTGCACGCTGGTCGCCGCCGTCTGCCACCACATCGCGATCTACTTCGCGCTCTTCGCCTGACCGCCCCGGCCGGGTCATCGACCTCCGGCGCCCTCAGCTCCGCCGCCGATTCAGCTCCCTCTGCGGCAGCTCCGTGTGCGGCAGGTGGCGGTGTCCCAGCTGGGACACCGCCACCTGCCGCACACGGAGTCGGTCTGGCGGGTCAGGCCGGGTAGCCCGGACGCCGAACCTCGCGGTACTCCTCCCGAACCACCCGGTCGTCCTGCACCGGAACGACCCGATCGGCCACGACCCGGTCCTGGCGCACCGGGGTCGCGACGACCGTGCGGCGGCGGTTCCAGAAGTGCAGGGTGATCAGCAGGCCGACCACGCCGGTGAGCATCAACACCCAGCCGACCACGTTGACGTTGAGCCATCCCAGATTGGCGTCGACGGCGAACGCGAAGATCGCACCGACGGCGATGAGGAAGATGCCGGCACCGATGCCCATGACGTCGCCTCCTTGGCTGTCCACTGGCGTTTTCCGCCCGCCGGGATCATTCGACGAGCTAGCGGCATCCATCGACTTACCCCGGCGGCACGATCGCCAATCAGGCAAGCTGGAACAATGACGGACAGCAGGGGCGGTACGCGGGCACTGGTGCTGCTCAGGCACGCCAAGGCCGAGAACTCGGGGGCCGTCCCGGACGTCGACCGCCGGCTGACCGCGCGCGGACATGCCGACGCCGCCGCCGCCGGCGCCTGGCTGGCCCGGCACGCACTCCTACCCGACGTGGTGCTCTGCTCGCCGGCCCGCCGCACCCGGCAGACCTGGCACGACGTGGCGCTGGGCATGACCGGGTCCCCGCCGGAGGGTGGGCCGGCGGGGACGACTCCGGTGGTGCGCTACGAGGCCACCGCGTACGAGGCGCGGCCGGAGGATCTGCTCGATCTGGTCCGCTCGGTGGACCCGGCCGCCGCCACGGTGCTGCTGGTGGCCCACAACCCGGGCATCTCGCTGCTCAGTGCCCTACTCGACCCGGAGCGGGCCGATCCGGACGGTTTGCGTACCACCGACCTGGTGGTACACCGCCCGGCCGTCCCGTGGTGCGAACTGGCTCCCGAGGCCGCCGAGATCGTCCACCGCCACACCGCCCGAAGCTGACCCACCC
>NZ_SMJY01000358.1:0-2262 GCF_004348355.1 Micromonospora sp. KC721
GTGGTGGGCGGGGTGCCACCGTTGCAGACCACACCGTTGAGGGTGAACGAGGTCGGCTTCGGGTTGCTGCCGCTCCACGCGCCGTTGAAGCCGATGTTCACCGTGCCGCCGGTGGCGACCGAACCGTTGTACGACTCGTTGGTGGCGGTCACGTTCCGGCCGCTCTGCGACCAACGCGCCGACCAGCCCTGCTGCACCCGCTGGCCGGCGTCGGGGAAGGTGAAGCCGAGAGTCCAGGAGCGCAGGGGGTCACCGATGTTCTTGATGGTGACGCTGGCGGTGAAGCCGCCCTGCCACTGGTTCGCCGTGTAGTCGACGCTGCACTGCGTCGCAGCCTGCGCGGCGGTGACCGGGATGGTCACCAGGCCGCCCGCTACCAGGGCGCTCGCACCGGCGAGCGCCACCGCCCGGCGTCGGCCGGACAGGTTTCTCCACAGATTCATGCCACTGAACTCCTTTGGGCGAGACCGGGTCCGCGTACGGCCCGGCAGAATGGCCCGGCGGACGTCCTGGCGGACGGTCCACGGTGCCAACGGGATTTTCGGGGGGGTGCGCCCGACCCGGGAACGGGCGTGGTGGTGGTGGTGCCGTGACCGGTCGGGCGAGGACCGGTCGGCGGCCACGTCGTCCGGTTCTCGCCGGTGCCCTCGACGCCTGCCTACGCGGTGTGGCTCCCCGAACCGCGTGCAGCGATTCTTGCATGGGAGCGCTTCCATGGCAATGGCTCGATACCTTCCCGAAACCTACCAGCAGCAGCCCCGGACTCCACCGCTCGGGACATTCGCCCCGTGAGCTCCTACGACCACCGGCGGAAGCCCAGACCACGCGGTCCGACAGCAGCCGGTCAACCAGATCGACATATGCCGCCTAGAGTGCGTATCTCTCTCATCATCCCGAAACTCCAAAACATGAATCTTCCCCCGGAACCGTCGTGAAACGGTCTAACGTCGGTCATAGCTCGACCGACGTCGGGCTCAGGACAACAGGGATGGAGTGACGCAGGTCATGGCTAACAAGATGCTCGGGAAGGTCGTCGCGGGCGCCGCGCTCGGCGGCGCATCCCTCCTGGTGCTCACGCCGGGAATCGCGCTCGCAGACGGCACGCACCACGGCGGGGACCGTGAGGGCAACGTCTTCGCCAAGCCACACGTCGCCAAGCCGGGCGAGACGGTCAGGTTGATCGAGGTCTGCCCCCAGCCGCAGGAGCACGCCTACGTCTGGTCGAAGGTGACCGGCAAGGTGAAGCTGAAGCCGGCCAGCGAGGCCGGTGGCGACCGCCGCGACTGGAAGGGCGGAGACGAGGGCGCCGAGGAGCAGGACCGCGGCGGCCGGCACGGCCGGGGCGAGGAAGGCCGGGGCAAGCACGGCCGGGACGAGCACGGCCGGGACGAACAGGGCCGGGACGAGCACGGCCGGGACGAGCACGGCCGGGACGAGCACGGCCGGGACGAGCACGGCCGGGACGAGCACGAGGACGACCGGCGCCCGTCGCCGCAGCCTTCGGTCGATGGCGGCCAGCCCGGCGGTACGGGCGGCGGGCTCGCCGCCGACGGCGGGTCGGGGTACGACCGGAAGGCCTACGAGGAGGAGCAGACCGCCGAGGAGCGGGGCGGGCGGCACGAGTGGGAGCGGAAGGGCCACGACTGGCAGGCCGAGGAGCACGACCAGGCGGCCGAGTCCGAGCGCGGCGAGGACACCACCGGCCGCGAGCACGGCGAGCGCGGCGGAAAGGGCGAGCACGCCGACGCCGGCACCGACACCGAGCGCGGCTGGCAGGGCGGGCACCGCGACACCGACACCGACGCCGAGCACGACTGGCGGGGCGAGGACGCGGCTACCGAGGACGCGGCCACCGAGGAACGCGGCTGGAAGCACAAGAAGGACTTCGTCTACTACGGCGAGGCCCGGGTCTCGCCGGACGCCGCCCCCGGCCGGTACGAACTCAAGGGCTCGTGCGGCGAGGGCGAACTGGTGGTCCTCCCCCGCGGGCACGTCGACGGCGGTGACGGCGGTCTGACCACCGGTGCCGACGGCGGCATGGCCGTCGGCGGGGCGGGCATGATCGGCGCGGCCGCCCTGGGTGGCATCGTGCTGATGCGCCGGCGTCAGGCCGATGGGCTCGTCTGACCGGACGACGACACGGGCCGGCGGCCGTCACGGGAGACCGTGGCGTGCCGCCGGCACGGCCGTCGTCGTCGCCGTGGCCATGGCGGGCACCGGGATGGTCGGCCTGTCCCTGCGCCCCGAGTCCCCGCTTCGCCC
>NZ_SMJY01000359.1:0-2258 GCF_004348355.1 Micromonospora sp. KC721
CCCACCCGCCCCGCAGCGGCATCCGGGCGCGTTGCGCGGCGAGCGCGAAGATCCGCGGGTTCGGCTTGCTGACCCCGGCCTCCTCGGAGATCACCCAGTCGGCGACGTACCGGTCCAGCCCGGTGTTGCGGATCTTGGCTTCCTGGTACTGCGCCGTGCCGTTGGTCACCACCACCGGCATCCAGCCCGCGTCGTCGGCGATCCGCAGCGCGCAGGCCACCAGCGGATCCAGCCGGGTGTACGCGACGACCCCGTCGCGCAGTTCGTCGACCAGGTCGATCGCGGGGATGCGCAACGCGTAGCGGTCGCGGATGGCGTCCGCGAGGTCCCACCGGTCGGTGAGGCCGTCCGCGTCGAGGGAGACCAACCAGTCGATGTCGTCCGGTGGTGCCCCGATCTCCGCCAGGAACCACTCGCCCCAGGCGCGGAACGACCCTGCGCGATCGAGCAGGGTGTTGTCCAGGTTGAGCAGGAGCAGCGGCACTCGGGCACCTTACGGGAGAGAGAGCGGGCGTCGACAGGGCCGAGTGGCCTGCCGACGTCCCGTCAGGCCGGCAACACTGTTCGGGGGAGCCGCGCCTCGGCGGATCGGTCGGCGGCCGGGGTGGGTGCGCCCCGGGTGGTCGGGGGTACGGGCACCGAGGCGACCGGGGGCGTCGTCACCCGGCGATCCTATCGGGCGCGCCACGTCCCGCTCTCCCCGCGCAGGAACAACCCAAGCCGTACGTACGGTTTGCGTAACGGACGGTCAGCTGGGACGATCGCACCTGTGCCCAGAGTAAGCCAGGACCAGCTCGACGCGCGCCGGCAGGAGATCCTCGGCGCGGCACGGGCCTGTTTCGCCCGGCACGGCTACGAGGGAGCCACCGTACGCCGGTTGGAGGAGGCGACCGGGCTCTCCCGCGGCGCGATCTTCCACCACTTCCGGGACAAGGACTCGCTGTTCCTCGCCGTGGCGGAGGACGACGCCGCCACCATGGTGGAGACGGTCGCCCGCAACGGTCTGGTCCAGGTCATGCGAGACCTGCTCGTCGGGGCGGTCTCCCCGGACACCACCGGTTGGCTGGGCAGCCAACTGGAGGTGTCCCGCCGGCTGCGTACCGACCCGGCCTTCGCCCGCCGCTGGGCCGAGCGCTCCGCGGCGATCGCCGAGGCCACCCGCGAACGGCTGGCCCGCCAGCGGGAAGCCGGAGTACTGCGCGAGGACGTCCCGATCGACGTACTGGCCCAGTTCCTCGAACTGGCGTACGACGGGCTGGTGCTGCACCTGGCGATGGGCCGGCCCGCCGGCGACCTCGGTCCGGTGCTGGACCTGGTCGAGGAGGCCGTACGCCGGCGCTGACGCCGTTGCGTCTCGGTTCGGTCACCCCGCCGCCGGCACGGTTCCCCCGTGGCGGCGCTGCTCCACAATGAGGCCGCGACCCCGCGTGACAACAGGAGCAGTCATGACCGTCCTCTCCGCCCCGGGCGACACCTGGGGTATCCCCGGGCCCCTTTTCCTCGGCCTCTACCTGACGGCCGTCCTGGTGGCGGTCGTCGGCGCGCTCGTGCACCGGTCCCGCGTCCTCGCCGGGCAGAAAGCCGCCAGCGCCGGTCGGCTCGACCCGCAGCAGGTGGCGTACCTCAACGGCGGCGACCAGCTCGCGGTCTGGTCCGCGCTGGGCGGGCTGCGCGGCAGCGGCGCCGTCGGTGTCCGGCCCGACCGGCGGCTCACCACCGGTGCTCCCCTGCCGGCCGGGGCGACCCCCCTCGACCAGGCCGTCCACCACGCCGCCCGGCGACACCTGTACGCCCGGGAACTGGTCCGCGACGGGTGGGTGGTCCGCGCCCTGACCGACCTGCGCGGGGGCCTGGAGCGGCAGGGTCTGGTGCTCTCCGACGCGCAGCGCAGCGCCGCCCGCGGCGGCTCACTGGTGCTCGTCGGGCTGCTCGCGCTCGGCGCGATCCGGGCCGCCACCGGCCTGGCCAACGACCGACCCGTCGGGTTCCTGCTGCTCACCCTGGTCGCCCTGGCCGGCACGGCGGTCCTGCTGAGCCGGGTGCCACGGCGGACCCGGGCCGCCGACGCCGTGCTGCGTGAGCTGCGGCGGCGCCACGCCCACCTCATCCCCGCCTCCGCGCCGGCGTACGCCACCTACGGCCCGGCCGGGGCCGCCATGGGCGTGGCCCTGTTCGGGACCGTCTCGTTGTGGGGCCTCGACCCGGGCTTCGCCGAGCAGGCCGAGATCCAGCGGCAGGCGTCGGGGATGGGCGGGTCC
>NZ_SMJY01000035.1:0-39083 GCF_004348355.1 Micromonospora sp. KC721
GCCATCGCCCCCGCCCGCAGGTCACCCAGGCGCGGTCCGCCCGCGACCACCACCGTGTTGACCCCCTGCAGCCGACCGCGCATCCGGTCCGGCGCGTAGCTCAGCAACATCGACTGGCGCAGCACCGCGCTGACCAGGTCGGCCGACCCGGCCACGGCGAGCAGCAGCACCACCAGCCAGAGCTGCCGGGCCAGCCCGGCCAGCGCGATCGCCACGCCCCAGCCGACCACCGCCAGCACCAACGCCACGCCCTGCCGACGCAGCCGACCGATCCAGCCGGAGGTCAGCCCGCCCAGCATCGCGCCGATCGCGATGGCGCTGTACAGCCAGCCCACCGTCGCACCGCCACCGAACCGCTCCTGCGCCACCTCGGGGAAGAGCGCCCGCGGCATCGCCAGGACCATCGCGATCAGGTCGATGGCGAACGACAGCAGCAGCACCGGCGTGGTGGCCAGATAGCGGAACCCGTCGAGGATGCCGGCGAGACCGCCGCGCCGGGCCTCCCCCTCGGCCGGCGGCGCCGGCGGCATGGCCGGCAGCCGGACGGTGGCCACCACCAGCCCGGTGAAGAGCACCGCGTCCAGCGCGTACGCGACCGGCAGGCCCCGCGCGTCGCCGAAGGCCGCGAAGACCAGCCCCGCCGCCAGCGGCCCGGCCACCGAGGCGGCCGTGAAGGTGGTGAAGTTCAGCGTGCTGCCCGCCGGCACCAGCTCGGGCGGCAGCAGCCGGGCCAGGATCGCCGACCGGGCCGGCGAGCTGATCGCGAACGCGGTGGAGTGCACGGTGACCAGTGCCAGCAACGCCACCGGGTGGCCGCCGAGCAGCGCGTGCCCGAGCAGACCCAGCATCGACGCCCACAGCAGCGCCGAGCCGGCCAGCAACACCCGCCGACGGTCCCGGGCGTCGGCCACCGCACCGCCCCACGGCCCGAAGACCAGCAGCGGGGCGAACCCGGCGACGCCGAGCAGCCCGACCCAGAGCGAGTCGCCGGTCAGCGCGTACATCTCCACCGGCACCGCGACCGCAGTCAACTGGAAGCCGAACATGGCCAGCGTGTTGCCGAGCCAGACCCGCCGGTACGCCGGCACCCGCAGCGGGCGCAGATCGATCGCCCAGCGGCGTGCGGCCCGCCCCCCGACCGACCGGAGCGAGGTCACGGGGCCAGCCGCTCCACGACCCAGTCGCCGCCGTCGGTACGCCGGAACCGCAGCCGGTCGTGCAGCCGACTGGCCCGCCCCTGCCAGAACTCCACCGTCTCCGGGCACACCCGCAGGCCACCCCAGTGCGGCGGCGGCGGGATCGGCTCCACCTCGGCGAAGCGTTCCGCCGCCGCCCGGTACGCCGCGTCCAGCGTTGCCCGGTCCGCGATGACCCGGGACTGGGTGCTGGCCCACGCGCCGAGCTGGGAGCCGCGTGGCCGGCTGGCGAAGTACGCCTCGGTCTCGGCCCGGTCCACCCGCTCGATCCGCCCGGCGACCACCACCTGCCGCTGCATCGCGAACCACGGGAAGACCAGGCTGGCCCACGGGTTGACGGCGGCCTCGACACCCTTGCGCGAATCGTAATTGGTGAAGAAGACGAACCCGGCCGGGTCGTAGCCCTTGAGCAGGACGGTACGGCCGCTGACACGACCGGCGGCGTCGGCGGTGCCGACCACCATCGCGTTCGGCTCGGGCAGCCCGGCGGCGACCGCGTCGGCGAACCACCGGTCGAACTGGGTGTGCCAGTCGGCGGCCAGGCCGACCTCGGACAGGCCCTCGTCGGCGGCGTACTCGTTGCGCATGGCCGCCGGGGCGGGTGTGTCGCCGGTCACGTTCCCTCTCCCTCTCGCCGGGCTGTGGCCGTCCCCCGCGCTGGCCAGCCCGCACCGGACAGTCTCGCCGACGCCGCGCGGTCGCGCGCCCCGGGGGATGTCGTGCGCAGCACAGCCGCAGCGGCTCGCGCACCCGGTTACCCACCAGGCAAGATGTCACGAACACATTCCAGACGGTCGCCTACGGTGCTGGGCCGGACCGGGCCGCGACGGGCGTACCGACCACACCCAGGAGACGACAATGTCCGACTTCAAACCGGGCCTGGAGGGCGTCGTAGCCTTCGAGACCGAGATCGCCGAACCGGACCGCGAAGGTGGCGCACTGCGCTACCGCGGCGTGGACATCGAGGATCTGATCGGTCAGGTCTCCTTCGGCAACGTCTGGGCGCTGCTGGTCGACGGGCGGTTCGGGCCCGGCCTGCCGCCGGCCGAGCCGTTCCCGGTCCCGGTGCACTCCGGCGACATCCGCGTCGACGTGCAGTCCGCGGTCGCCATGCTGGCCCCGTACTGGGGTCTGCAGCAGTTGCTGGACATCTCCGACGAGCAGGCCCGCGAGGACCTGGCCCGGGTCTCGGTCACCGCGCTCTCCTTCGTCGCCCAGTCCGCCCGCGGCCTGGGGCTGCCCGCCGTGCCGCAGAAGGAAATCGACAAGGCGGAGACGATCGTCGAGCGCTTCATGAAGCGCTGGCGCGGGGAGCCCGACCCGCGGCACGTCAAGGCCGTCGACGCGTACTTCATCTCGGCCGCCGAGCACGGCCTGAACGCCTCCACCTTCACCGCGCGGATCGTCGCCTCCACCGGCGCCGACGCCGCGGCCTGCATCTCCTCCGGCATCGGCGCGCTTTCCGGCCCGCTGCACGGCGGCGCCCCCTCCCGGGTGCTCAGCATGCTGGAGGCCGTGGAGCGCAGCGGCGACGCCGAGGGGTACGTCAAGAACGTGCTCGACCGGGGCGAACGGCTGATGGGCTTCGGGCACCGGGTCTACCGGGCCGAGGACCCGCGCGCCCGGGTGCTGCGCCGCACCGCCCGGGAACTGGGCGCCCCGCGCTTCGAGGTTGCCGAGGCGCTGGAGCGGGCCGCGCTGGCCGAGCTGCAGGCCCGCCGCCCGGACCGGGTGCTCGCCACCAACGTCGAGTTCTGGTCGGCCGTGGTGCTGGACTTCGCCGAGGTGCCGGCGCACATGTTCACCTCGATGTTCACCTGCGCCCGGATGGGTGGCTGGAGTGCCCACATCCTGGAGCAGAAGAAGCTCCAGCGGCTGGTCCGGCCGTCCGCCCGCTACATCGGGCCGGGTTCCCGCAAGCCGCAGGAGGTCGAGGGCTGGGACGCCGTCCCGCACGGCGTCTGACCGCGTACCCGAAAGGCCCCGTCCAAGCCGCTTGGGCGGGGCCTTCGCGTGCCCGGTGTGGCGCTTCTCACCACCTGCGGACCGGCTGCGACGCCGGGCCGACCCGGTTGTGGTGCACGACTCAGCTTCCGGCCCGGGACCGACGGCCGGACGGTCCGCTGCGGGTGCGAGGATGAAGGCCGGCAGCGCTGCCGGACCGGGCCCGCCCTCGCCCACGCGGAAGGATCGAGACAACCGTGGCTGACGCACCGACCATCCGGATCCCCGACGACATCAAGCCCGCCGACGGGCGGTTCGGCTGCGGGCCGTCCAAGGTCCGTCCGGCGGCCGTCTCCGCCCTCGCCGACGTGGCGACCAGCTACCTGGGCACCTCGCACCGGCAGAAGACCGTCCGCGACCAGGTGGCCCGGCTGCGACGCGGCATCGCCGAGCTCTTCACCCTTCCCGAGGGCTACGAGGTGGTCATCGGCAACGGTGGCACCACCGCCTTCTGGGAGGTCGCCGCCTTCGGTTTGGTCCGGGACCGGGCCCAGTTCGCCAGCTTCGGCGAGTTCGGCGCGAAGTTCGCCAAGTCGGTCGCCGACGCGCCGTTCCTGGGCGAGCCGACCGTGCGCAAGTCCGAGCCGGGCAGCGCCCCGACCCTGGTCGCCGAGGCCGGCGTGGACGTCTACGCCACCCCGCACAACGAGACCTCGACCGGTGTCGCGGTGCCGATCAGCCGGGTCGCGGGCGCCGACGAGGGCTCCCTGCTGCTGGTCGACGCCACCTCCGCCGCGGGCGGCCTGGAGGTCAACGTCGGCGAGACCGACGTCTACTACTTCGCCCCGCAGAAGTGCTTCGGCTCCGACGGCGGCCTCTGGCTGGCGCTGATGTCGCCGGCCGCGATCGCCCGGGCCACCGAGATCAAGCAGTCCGGCCGCTACATCCCGGCCTTCCTCGACCTGGTCACCGCGATCGACAACTCGCGGCTGGAGCAGACGTACAACACCCCCGCGCTGGCGACCATCCTCCTGGCCGCGGAGCAGACCGACTGGATGAACGCGCAGGGCGGGCTGGCCTGGGCGGCCAAGCGCACCGCCGAGAGCGCCGCCGTCGTGTACGGCTGGGCGGAGCGCTCGGAGGTGGCCACCCCGTTCGTCACCGACCCGGGGCTGCGCTCCAACGTGGTCGCCACCATCGACTTCGTCGACGCGGTGGACGCCTCGGCGGTCGCCAAGGCGCTGCGGGCCAACGGGATCGTGGACACCGAGCCGTACCGGAAGCTGGGCCGCAACCAGCTGCGGGTCGCGCTCTTCCCGGCGATCGAACCGGCCGACGTCGAGGCGCTGACCACGTCCATCGACTACGTGGTCGAGCGACTCTGATCGGCGATCACGGTGGGTGGTCACCGGGCGTTCCCCGGCCACCCACCGTGATCATTGCCGCAGCTCAGTCGCGACATGCGGGTGTCGCATCCCCCACCGCCGGGTAGATGGGCGTACGGTGGTGCGAGACGCCCGGGTGGCCGGCTCGTGGCGTGACGGCCAGCGAAGCGGGACGGAGGCAACGCCATGCGCCCAGTACGCTTCGTCGCCCTCTCCGAGGACGGCCAGGCTCTGGTTCTCGCCGACGAGGTCGGGCGGCTGCTCGCCCTCCCCATCGACGACCGCATCGCCTCGGTGCTGCACGCCGAGCCCGGCGCCGCACCGCTGTCCGTGGTGCCCGCCGCCGTTGACCCGACCCCGTCCCTGTCCCCACGGGACATCCAGGCCCGGATCCGTTCCGGCGAGTCCGCCGAGGACGTCGCCCGGATCGCCGGCGTCCCGGTCGACCGCGTCCTGCGATACGCCGGCCCGGTGCTCCAGGAACGGGCCATGCTCGCCCAGCACGCCCGGCGTACCCGGCTCAAGGGCGCCGAGAAGGCGACCCCGCTCGCCGAGGTGGTCAACGGCCGGCTGGCCCAGCACGGGATCGACACCGAGAAGATCTCCTGGGACGCGTACCGGCGTGACGACGGCACCTGGCGGGTCATCGCCACCTGGCCGTCGGGCAAGGCCACCGCGCAGGCGGTGTGGGATCTCGACAAGACCCGGCAGCACGTCACCCCGCACGACGACATGGCGCAGTACCTCTGCGCCGAGCGCCCGACGCCGATCCTCGGCCAGGAGCCGGCACCGGAGCGTGGCGGTCACGCGCTGCCCGGCCCGTCGCGGGGCGAGCCGAGCCGGGGCGGGCACGGTCTGCCGACCCCAGCCGAACCCCGATCCGGGCGGGATCCGATCCGAGCCGGGCGGGACGCCCTGCTCGCCTCCCTCGACCGACCGCTGGGCGGCACCGGCGGGCGTGGGCTCGACCCGCGTTCCCCGGCGGCCCTCGCCGGTGGCGACGCGCCCCGGCAGCGGGCCGTCGGCGGGGGTGCGGCGGCGCTGCTCGGCGGTGGTCAGGGTTCCGCCTTCGACGACGACTCGGACGCCCCGAAGGAGGTTCCGGCCGTACCGTCGCTGGCGGTGTTGCGACCGCGCCGCACGGGTGCCGCGGCGGCGACCGGCGGCGAATCGACCGAGGCCGGCGGCAAGCCGCGCAAGCGGCTGCCGAGCTGGGACGACGTCCTCTTCGGCAGCGGCCCGGCGGCCCGCGAGTCGTCCTGATCTCCCAGGTCACGGGCCCCCGGCACGGTCAGAGGGGCCAGCGGGCCAGGTGGTCGTACCGGGGACGGGGGCCCTGGTGGCTGCGGACCAACACCAACTCGGACGCGGGCCACTCCGGACCCCGGTAGTCGTCCAGGGTCAGGCAGTCGGCCACCACGTCGCACCGGTCGATCCGATCGCCGGGGCGGGCGACCGTCAGGTGCGGGCGGAACGGCCGCTCGTCGTACGGGAGGCGATTGCGGCGCAGCCCAGCCCGGATCAGCCGGCCCAGCAGGTGCAACGCCTCCACCTCGCCGCGCAGGTCCACCCAGAGGACGGTGAACCGACCCCGCCCGAACCGTCCGCCCCCGCCGAGGTGGAGCCGGGGCGAACTGTCCCAGCCCCGCCGGGCGGTCTCGACGGCGAGGCCGAGTGCGCTCTGCACGTCGACCAGCCGGTCGGCCGGCACCTCGCCGAGGAAGGCGAGCGTGACGTGCAGGTTGGCCGGGTCGGCGAGACGTACGTTGATGCCGGCGGCGAAGGCGGCCCCGACCCGCAGCCCGGCGACCCGAGCGGTGAGATGGGCGACGGCCGCCGGCGGCGGGTAGACCGCGACGAAGAGCCTCACGCCTGCGGGTCACGCAGCCGGCGTACCCCTCGGGTGGCCGGCAGCACCAGACCCGCCCGGGCGAGCATCCCCTCCACCCGGACCCGCTCGATCTCCCGGTCCACACCGGTCAGCTCCCCCAGGTGCTCGGCGATTCCCAACGCCTGGCAGGCTGCGCGGAGCCGGTCGTCGTACGCGTCCATGACCGAGCTGTGCCAGACCACCGAACGGCCGCCCGCGGCGAGCCGATGCCGGGCGAGGCGGCGTAGGTCGGCGGCGACGCCTTCGAAGGGCTGTCGGTCGGGCCGGTGCAACCGGGCCAGGTCGACGTGGCGGGTGAGGGCGTCCCCGCCCAGGGAGCGGCCGAGCCGGGCGAGGGTGCGCCCCTCGCGGCGCCGTTCCCGCCACTCGACCCAGCCGCAGACGACCCGGTCGATGATGTCGTCGAGGCAGAGGAGCAGGGCGAACGCCGCCGGCAGGCACGCCACGGCGAGAAACGCCAACACCAGCGTCAGAGCCCCGCTACCGCCTCCCACGTATCGACGCTAAGGCCCACGCCCGGCCGCCGCCACCGGATTGCCGGCATCCGGGCGAGAAACCTGACCCAGGGTGACCCGGACCGCACGTTTCGAGAAGGTCAGCAGTCCGGGGCGGAGACGATGTAGAAGCGCGGCATGGGCAGCACCCGGAAGCGCAGCCGGGCACCGTCGCGACGCAGCTGCCAGGCGAGTGCCAGCAGGGCGGTGGCCAGCGAGAGCAGCCCGCCGATCCAGATGCTCGCCCCCGCGCCGTACGTCTCGGCGACCCAGCCGATCAGCGGTGCCCCGACCGGGTTGGTGCCGAGGAACACCAGTACCCACAGCGCCATCACCCGGCCGCGGAAGGCGGCGTCGGTGCCGAGCTGGACCCGCTGGTTGGCGGCCTGGGCGAAGAAGACCATGAAGAAGCCGGTCGGTGGCAGCAGCGCCACCACCAGCCAGTACGCGGGCGCGAGACCGACCAGGGTGCCGAAGGTGGCGCAGCCGACCGCGGCGCCGAGCACCAGCCAGACCGAGGGGCGGCTGCGCCGCCCGGTGCCGGCCAGTGCCCCGACCAGCGCCCCGGCTGCCAGCGCGGTGCTGAACAGGCCGAACGAGGCGGCGCCGGTGTGGAACACGGTCTTGGCCAGCGCGGCGAGGGTGAGCTGGAAGTTGAACAGCGACATCCCGATGACCGACATGACCACCATCGGCAGCAGCAGGTCGGGTCGGCGGAAGACGTACCGCAGCCCGTCGACGACCTTGGCGGAGCCGCGTTCGGCGACCGGGGGCAGTTCCTTGCGGTACAGCTCGGCGGGGCGCATCCGGATCACGGTGACCAGTGGGGCGATCGAGCTGAGCGCGGTGACTCCGAAGACCGGACCGACGTCGACAGCGGCGATGGCCAGGCCCGCGAGGGCCGGGCCGACGATCCGCGCCGAGTTGAAGGTGGCGGCGTTGAGCGAGAGCGCGTTGGGCAGCAGCGACACGCCGACCAGCTCGCTGACGAACGCCTGCCGGACCGGGGTCTCCACCGCGTTGGCGACGCCGAGCAGGGCGGCGAAGGCGAAGACGTGCCAGAGCTGGACCAGGCCGGTGATCACCAGGACGCTCATCGCCAGCGCCAGCACCGTCCAGAAGGCATTGGCGACGAAGAGGATCATCCGCTTGTCGTACCGGTCGGCAAGGCGACCGGAGAGGAGGGTGAGCAGCAGCACCGGGGTGAACTGGAGCGCGGTCACCACGCCGAGGGCGGTGGCGGAGTTGTCGGAGAGCTCGAGAACGAGCCAGTCCTGGGCGATGAACATCATCCAGACGCCGATCAGTTTGATCAGCTGCCCGGACGCGAAGAGCCGGTAGTTGCGGACCTGTAGGGACTGGAACATCGTGCTCAACTTCGCCTGCACTCTTGGTGCGCCTCCTCGCGTCGCGTACGCCGAATCACCACGGACGGCGCGGACCCGGTGGCGCGGGCTCAGGCGCGGGCGAGCTGCTGGAGAATCTCGGCGGCCCGCCGAAGCGTGTCGCGTTCGTCTTCCGTGAGCGCGGCCAGCCGCTGGGCCAGCCACTCGTCGCGGGCCCGCTCGAACTGTTCGAGCACGGCCCGGCCCCCTTCGGTGGCCGCCAGGATGACCTGGCGGCGGTCGGTCGGGTGGGGGGTGCGCTGCACGAGGCCGCGCTCCTCCAGCTTCGCGACGATCCTGGTCATCGTCGGGGGCTGCACCCGCTCGACGTCGGCCAGTTCCCGGGGCGTCAGCGCGCCCGCCAGCTTGAGGCTGGTGAGCGCGGAAAGCTGGGTGACCGTCAGGTCGCCGACCGGCCGGGCCCGCCGGACCCGGCGGTTGAGTCGGGTGATCGCATCACGCAACTGGGGAGCCAGTCGCGCCGGTGGCACGCGTTCCGCCGTCACCGTCCGCTCCGTCACAATCGTTAGCTTAACTAATGAACCTGCCGGGCGACCCGCGATATGAGCAGGCTCACCGGGGGATGTGCCCGCCGCGGGCCAGGTCCGGCCACCTGGTCCGCGGCGGGCGTCGACTCACAGCGCGGCTTCGATCGGCCCGCGCAGGAAGTACAGCACGAAGAGCACGGCCACCCCGTACAGCAGCGGGTGGACCTCCCGCGCCTTCCCCTTCGCCAGCTTCAGCAGCACGTAGGTGATGATGCCGGCGCCGATGCCGTTGGAGATCGAGTACGTGAAGGGCATCAGGGTGATGGTCAGGAATGCCGGGATGGCAATCTCGTGGTCGGTCCAGTCGATGGTGCGTACCGCGGTCATCATCAGGAAGCCGACCACCACCAGCGCCGTCGACGCCGCCTCGAACGGCACCACCGCCGACAGTGGCGCCAGGAACATCGCCAGCAGGAACAGCGCGCCGGTGACCAGGTTGGCCACTCCCGTCCTGGCCCCCTCCGCCACACCGGCGGCGCTCTCGATGTACGACGTGTTGCTGGACACGCTCGCCGCGCCACCCGCCGCCGCGGCGATCGAGTCGACCAGCAGGATCTCCTTCGCCCGCGGCGGGGTGCCCCGCTCGTCGAGCATGTCCCCCTCCTGGCCGATCGCCACCATCGTGCCCATGGTGTCGAAGAAGTCGGTGATCAGCAGCGTGAAGACGAACATCAGCGGCACCAGCCAGCCGGCCCGGCTCCACGAGTTCAGCACGTTGAAGTTGCCCAGCAGCGACAGGTCGGGGACGTCCACGATCCGGTCCGGCAACTCCGGCACGTTCAGCGACCAGCCGGTGGGGTTGGGCTTGCCGTCGACGAAGGACGGCCCCACGTTCGCCACCGCCTCCACCACGATCGCCAGCACGGTGGAGGCCAGGATGCCGATCAGGATCGCGCCCCGGACCCGGCGTACCACCAGCACCAGGGTCAGCAACAGACCCACCACGAAGACCAGCATCGGCCAACTGACGATCTTGCCGTTGATGCCCAGACCCACCGGCACGGTGGTGTTCGCGGCGTCCGGAACCCGCCGGACGAAACCGGCGTCGACCAGGCCGATGATGGTGAGGAAGAGCCCGATGCCGACGCCGATCGCCGTCTTCATCTGGGTCGGCACGGAACGGAAGACCGCCGTCCGTAGGCCGGTGAGCACCAGGACCGCGATGATCAGACCCTCGATCACCACCAGGCCCATCGCGTCAGCCCAGGTCATCTGCGGGGCGATCTCGTACGCGACCAGCACGTTCACGCCCAGGCCGGCGGCCACCGCCATCGGGAACCGGCCGACGACCCCCATCAGGATCGTCATCAGGCCGGCGACCAGGGCGGTCGCGGCGGCGATCGCGGGAATGGCGAGTTTCCTGCCGTCGCCGTCGACGGCGCCGCCCAGGATCAGCGGGTTCAAGACCACGATGTACGCCATCGTGAAGAAGGTCGCCAGCCCGCCCCGTACCTCGCGGCTCAGCGTCGAGCCACGGGCAGAGATCTCGAAGAACCGGTCGAAACCGGTGCGGGGGCGAGCGGGATCGGGTGGAGTGCCGTTGTCCGGCGGGGCAATGGCCATCAGGTCCTCGCAGGTGATCTACCGTTGTCGCGCGCATCGTCCCAGATCAGCAGGGGCGACAAAAGCCGGAGCCGGTACGCTGTGCCCCGTGCCCCAGGAGCAAGCGCCCCGCCCCGAGCCGCTCGACCCGCCGATGGTCCCCTTCGCGGTCGCCGGGCTGGTCGCCTGGGCGGTCGCCGGACTGGTCCTGCTGCTCTGCAGGGACTGGCTCACCGAGCACGGACACCAGAACTGGCTCTGGACCTGCCTGGCCGGCTTCCTGTGGGGTTTCCCCGGCCTGGCCGTGATGATCCGGCACGACGCGAAGCGCCGGCGCCGTCGGGCCGTGGGTCAGGACTGAGCCGGTCCCCGCGATCGCGTCATCGACCGTGCGGCGCTCCGGTCAGGGGTGGCCGTACGGCTCGGCCGGCTCCGCCGCCTCCACCGAACCCGGGGCGCGGCTGACCGACACGGCCTCGACGGCACTGTCGTCGTAGACCGTCGGCATCTCGTCGACCGGCGGCTCGGCGGCTTCGACCAGCGTCTCCGAGTGCGCGCCACAGCCGTGGTCGGCGCTGACCACCCGGCCGTCGTCCGGGGCGTAGAAGTTGCCGCAGGCACCGAAGGACTGCCGCAGCGCGCCGGCCAACGGCAGGTAGAAGCCGCAGGTGCCGCAGCGGGCGGTGGCGGGTGCGGCGACCGAGATCGGCGCGGCGGGGCCGTGATCGCCGTCGTACCAGCGCTGGGCAGCCTCGGCACGGCCCTCCCGGGACAGCACCCGGGGCCGACCCAGGCCGAGCTCCCAGGAAACCTCCTCGACCGCCGGGTCGTCGGAGAGCAGGTAACCGGGGGCGAGACGCTCGTCGTCCGGCGGCGTGGGCAACAGGTCGCCGGGGCCGAGGTCACCCGGCTTGAGCCGCTCCTGCCAGGGCACCCAACCGGGGGCGAGCAGGGCGTCCGAGCCGGGCAGCAGCACCGTTTCACAGATCGTGACGTGTCGACTGCGCGGCACCCGGGTCACGGTGACCGCCCAGCGCCAGCCCCGGTACCCGGCGAGCCGGCACTCGAAGTAGTGCGTGACCACCCGGTCACCTTCGGCGACCGCACGCAGGTGGTCGCCGACGTCGGCGGGTTCCACCTCGGTGATGGCGTCGCGGGCCACCTCGACGGCGGCGGCGCAGACCTGGTCGAGGCGGGCGGCGCGGGTGGAGGCGGGCCTGGTCACCCGTCCATTGTTCCCCATGCGCGTCGTCGCCTGTCAGGGACTCCCCGCAAGACCCCGCCACGGCGTCTTCCCCCGGTGACGCGACGCGCGGGCAGCCGATGGGTGAGGATGGAGCACATGCCGCTGTTCTCCCGCTCCGGGCGCTCCGTACTCGGACGGACCGTCGGCACGGGCATCCGCACCGCACGCCTGATGTTTCGCGGCTCCGTCAGCGGCGGACGGTGGGTGACCCGACGGGCGGGGTCGGCGCGGGCGCGGGGCGCGGGCGGCGAGGCGGGTATGGTCCGCCTCTTCGACCTGCACGCGCTCTCCTGCGCGGGGGACACCCTGATCGCCATCGGCCTGGCCGGGACGATCTTCTTCGACGTGCCACTGGGCGAGGCCCGCAGCAAGGTGGCGCTGTACCTGCTGGTGACAATGGTGCCGTTCGCGATGCTGGCCCCGGTGGTCGGCCCGCTGCTCGACCATTTCCGGCACGGCCGGCGGTACGCCCTGGCCACCACCATGCTCGGCCGGGGATTCCTGGCCTGGTTGATCTCGGACTACATCGGCGGCTTCGGGCTCTATCCGGCGGCCTTCGGCGTGCTGGCGCTCTCCCGGGCGTACGGGGTGGCCCGCTCGGCGGCCGTGCCCCGGCTGCTGCCGGAGGGTCTCGGGCTCTCCCAGGTCGGTGCCCGGGCCAGCGTCTACGGCACGGTGGCGGGGGCGCTGGTGGCCCCGATCGGGCTGGCCGCGTTCTGGTTCGGGCCGCAGTGGCCGCTGCGGGTCGCGTCGGTGGTCTTCCTGGTCGGCATGGTGATCGCGCTGCGGCTGCCGCCGAAGGCGGACTCCGAGCCACCCGAGCGGGTGCCCAATCCGCTGCGAGTACTGCGCCACGACGGGCACCGACCGTTGGGCCGGGGCCACCCCGCCGGCCGACTGGTGATGGCCACCCTGGTCGGTGCGGCGGCGCTGCGCGCGCTCTACGGCTTCCTGCTGTTGTTCCTCGCGTTCGCGCTGAAGAAGGGCGACCTGACCACCGACTTTTTCGGCCGGAGGCTGAGCGACCAGATGGCGCTGGGCCTGGTCGGTGGGGCACTCGCGGCCGGTAGTTTCCTGGCCACCGCGCTCGGCACCCGGCTGCGCATCCACCGACCGGCGGCGATCCAGTCCAGCAGCATGAC
The DNA here is from genome assembly GCF_004348355.1 of Micromonospora sp. KC721. NCBI lineage: Bacteria > Bacillati > Actinomycetota > Actinomycetes > Micromonosporales > Micromonosporaceae > Micromonospora > Micromonospora sp. KC721. The sequence goes on from NZ_SMJY01000035.1 coordinate 12,774, forward strand.
CATCGTGGCCGGGGTGGGGATCCTCGCCACGGTACGGTTCTCCCTGCCGATGGTGGTGCTGCTCTGCCTGGTGGCGGCTCTCGGCAGCGGCATCGCCAAGCTGGCCGTGGACGCCTCGATCCAGGAGCGGATCCCGGAGCGGCTGCGGGCCAGTTCGTTCGCCCATTCGGAGACCGCGCTGATGCTGGCCTTCGTGGCCGGCGGCGCGCTGGGCCTGGTCCCGTTCGCCGGGCAGGTCGGCGTCGCGGTCGCCGCCGGGTTCGCAGTGCTGGCGGCTGTCCGGGGTGGGATCGTCGCGGGCCGACTGCGCGCGGAACGGTTGATCGGTCGGCCGCTCAGCGACGAGGAACTGAGCGTACGGACCCGGACGGCCGAACCCGACGACGCCGCCGGGCGGGCGGCCGAACCGGACGACGCCTCCCTGACGGCGGCGGCCCAGGCCGCGCCGACCTCACCGGCACCCGTCGGCGGGCCCGACGACGACGGGCTGGCCCCGCCCGGGTACCACATCTACCGGCCCTCCTCCGCCGCCCGTTCCGGCGGCGCGGACGACGAACAGCCACGGCAGTCGCCGGGACCGGTGTCGTGACCGGCCTGCTGGTGCTGACCGCGGTACCGGCCGAGGCGGAGGCGGTGTGCGCCGGCGTGGCCGATTCGACGGTGACGGTCCGGACGGTCGGGGTCGGCCCGGCCGTGGCGGGTGCCGCCACGGCCCGGCTGCTGGCGCTGGCCGAGGCGGCGGGTCGGCCGTACCGGGCGGTGGTGAGCGTCGGGATCGGGGGAGGCTTCGTCGGCCGGGTGACCGTCGGGGCGACGGTGCTGGGCAGCCGTAGCGTCGCGGCCGACCTGGGTGCGGAGTCGCCGGAGGGCTTCCTTCCGATCGACGAGTTGGGCATGCCTCCGGAACTGCTGGGCGGCGGGCCGGTGGTCGAGGCGGACGAGGAGCTGTTGGCCGCCCTGCGTGCGGCGCTGCCGCACGCGACCGTCGGCGAGATCCTGACCGTCAGCACGGTGACCGGCACGGCCGCCAGCACCGCCGCCCTCGCCGACCGGCACCCCGCCGCCGTCGCCGAGGCCATGGAGGGCTACGGCGTGGCGGTCGCCGCCGCCCAGGCCGGCCTGCCCTTCGCCGAGTTGCGGACCATCTCCAACCCGGTCGGCCCACGCGACCGCGGGGCGTGGCGGATGCGGGAGGCGTTCAACGCGCTGACCGAGGCGGCCCGGGCGCTGCGCTGAACGGACGCACCAGCCGCAGCGCCGCCGGCTGGGCCGCCTCCAGCCGGAACCCGCAGGACAGCAGGAAGCGGATACCACCGGTCTCACCGATCGCGTACGCGGTGTCGGTCCCCGTCCGATCCATCTCCGCGACCAGCGCGTCGAGCAGGCGCCGCCCGATCCCGAGCCAACGGTGCGCGGTGGCGACCAGCACCCCGTCGAGGACGACCTCCCGCCGGCCGGGCAGGTCGTAGGGGGCGAGAAAGTCGACGTTGCGCTCGTGTGCCCGCAGCTCACCCACCAACTCGCCGTCGGGTAGCTCCGCCACGAACCGCCAGGAGGTGGCGGGCAGGTCAACGCCGGTCACCCGCCGGATTCGCACCGCGCGGCGCACCCGCTCACCGGCTCGGCGCCTGTCGCGGACGGCCCGGTCCTGGTCGTACGTCACCAGAGGCAGTGGCGCTGGCCAACGCTCGGGCGGCAGGTCATACCAGCCGGCCCACCAGGCACCCCGCCAGTCCCGTGGTTCGTGGACCGCGCGGGCGTCGAGGTGGGCGGGGCAGTGCCGGCCGGCGCTGTCCCGCAGTTCCTCGTGCGGCACCGCCGGCAGGCCCGGGGTGGCCACACCGTGGTCGGTCGGGACTTCGAGTGAGATGGTGAGCCCGGCGGCCATGGCTCCGACCAGCCGTTCGATGGTGCGGAACCGGGGATCGCGGCTTCCTCCCGACTCGATCCGGGCGATGGTGGACTGCGGCACCCCGGACCGGTCGGCCAGCTCGCGCTGGCTGAGGTCGGCCCGGCGGCGCAGCGCCCGCAGGATGGAGCCAAGGTCCAGCGTTCGAGGCGGGGTGGTCGTCACGCTTCCATGGTGGGCTGCGGCCGACACCGTTCCCAAGCCTCTCCTCCCGGCTGTGGAAAACCCTGTGGAAAACAGCCTGGCCTGGGGACAAGGGGGTGGGCAGACAGCCTGCAAAGCTGATTACGTAGGCGAATCGCCCCCGGCCGATCCGGCTGGACAACTCGCCCCCGCCGATCCGGCTGGACGACTCGCCCCCGCCGATCCGGCTGGACGACTCGCCCCCGCCGATCCGGCTGTGCCGTCAGCTTCGCAGCGTGCGACTCGACACCTGGCCCCGCCGGTCAACTCGGCTCCCAGCACACGGGCAGAGGGTGGAAGGGCTGCCGATTGGGCAGCGCTACGGTGGGGTGGTGGCGCTCTCCCTGGCGATCTCGCCCTGCCCCAACGACACGTTCGTCTTCCACGCCCTGGTGCACGGCCGGGTGCCGGGGGCACCGCCGGTCACGGTGACGTACGCGGACGTGGACGTCACCAACACGGCCGCCGAACGCGGGGCGTTCGACCTGGTGAAGGTGAGCTACGCGGCACTGCCCTGGCTGCTGGACGACTACCACCTGCTGCCCTGCGGCGGCGCCCTCGGCCGCGGCTGCGGCCCGCTGGTGCTCACCCGCCCCACGGCCGGCGCGCAGCCCGCCGGCGGCGACCTCAGCGGCGCCACCGTGGCGGTACCCGGCGACCGCACCACCGCGTACCTGCTCTTCCGGCTCTGGTCGGCCGAGCGGCCACCGGCGCGGATCGAGGTGGTGCCGTTCCACGAGATCATGCCGGCCGTGGCCGCCGGACGGTACGACGCCGGGCTGGTCATCCACGAGGCTCGGTTCACCTATCCCCGGCACGGGCTGACCGCCCTGGTCGACCTGGGCGAATGGTGGGAGAGCGACACCGGCCTGCCGATCCCGCTCGGCGCGATCCTCGCCCGCCGGGGCGCCGTCGACCCGGTCGAGGCCGCCGGCTGGATCCGCGAGTCGGTCCGGCAAGCCTGGGCCGACCCCGCGGCGAGCCGTGACTACGTGCTCTCCCACGCGCAGGAGATGGAGCCCGACGTGGTGGACCGGCACATCGGCCTCTACGTCAACGAGTTCACCGCGGACCTGGGAGACGCGGGGTTCGCCGCCGTAAAGGCGCTGCTGGGCCGGGCCGCCGACGCCGGACTGACCCCTCAGACCTCCAGCTCGCGGGCCACCGCGTGGACCAACTGAGCGATCTTCTGCGCGGTTTTCCGGTCGGGGAACCGACCCCGGCGCAGGTCCGGCTGGACCTTCGCCTCCAACACCTTGATCATGTCCTCGACGAGGCCGTGCAGTTCCTCGGCCGGCCGGCGGCGCAGCTCCGCCACCGACGGCGGAGCCTCCAGCAGCTTCACGCCCATCGCCTGGGCACCCCGACGGCTGTCCACCACGCTGAAATCGACCCGCTGCCCGCCCTTGAGGTCGGTGACACCCGCCGGTAGCGCGCCCTTGGGCAGGAACACATCGCCACCTTCGTCGCTGGTGACGAACCCGTATCCCTTGGCCGCGTCATACCACTTCACTCGACCCGTCGGCACCTGAGAACCTCTGCTTCACTCGTGACGTCTACTGCTCCAAGGCTAGCCCGATGATCCGGTCCAGCGCCGCCGGGAATCCGGTGAGATCATCCAACACCAGCCGCGCCCCGGCGTCCCGCAGCTCGTCGCGGTCACACGGGCCGGTGGCCACCCCGATTCCCGGCACCCCGGCCGCCTCCGCGGCCACCATGTCCGCCACATGGTCGCCGACGTACAGCGTCGCGCCGTGCGCGCGCAGCGCGGTCGCCTTCTCCTCGGCGAAGAGGTCCCCGGCCAGTTCGTCCACGGTCAGCCCGAGGTGGTCCAGGTGCAACCGGGCCAGTCGGCCGAGCTTCGAGGTCACCACCATCACCCGCCCACCGCGGGCGTGCACCGCGTCCACCGCCTCCCGGGCGCCCGGCAACAGCACCGACGGGGTGATCGCGTACGCGGGGTAGAGCTCGCGGAAGATGTCCACGGCCTCGTCGACCCGTTCGCGCGGGAACCAGTGCGCGATCTCGGTGCGCAGCGGCGGGCCGAGCCGGGACACCACCAGCGCGGCGTCCACGGGCACCCCGGTCTTCGCGGTCAACGCCCGGTAGCAGTCGGCGATGCCGGGACGCGAGTCGATCAAAGTCATGTCGAGGTCGAAACCGACCATCAGCGCAGCCACCCCGAGAAGGTACCCGCCCGAGGGCGATCCAGCGCGACGTCCGAGGGGCGGGAGGGGCCTCCAGCGGGCTAGCGTGGAACGACGATGACCACCTCACTCGCCGACCACCTGCGGGCCCTGCCGGACGAGTCGCTGGCCGCACTGCTGCAACTGCGGCCCGACCTTGTCGTACCGGTACCGGCCGACGTCACCGCGCTCGCCGTCCGGGCCGAGTCCCGGGTCTCCGTGGCCCGCGCGCTGGACGGACTGGACCAGTTCACCCTCCAGATCCTCGACGCCGCCCGGCTCACCCGGCGCCCCGAGGACGGCACCAGCTCCACCGACGCGGTGCTGGCGCTCGCCACCGCCGGGCCGCACCCGCCCGCGCCGACCAGCGTCCGCAGTGCGCTGGACCGGCTGCGCGCGCTGTTTCTGCTGTACGGCCCCGAGTCCGCGCTGCGCGTGGCGGGCGGTGTGGACGAGGTGGCTCCGTACCCGGCGGGGCTGGGGCGACCGGCGGCGGAGCTGGACCCGCGGGCGGCGGCGCTCTGCGCGGACGCCGCGAAGCTGCGGCGGACCCTGCTCGCCGCTCCCCCGTCGGCCCGGGCGGTCCTCGACCGGCTCGCCGCCGGCCCACCGGTGGGCAGCGTGCCACCCGGCGCCCTCCAGGCCCCGGCGGTCGGCGCGGAGGACGAGCTGCCCCCGGACCCCACCAACGGCGGGGCACCGACCGGTTCGCCGGTGCGCTGGCTGGTCGACGCGCGGCTGCTGGTCCGGGTCTCCACCGGCACCGTGGAGCTGCCCCGCGAGGTGGGACTGCTGCTGCGGCGCGACAGCGGTCCGCTCGGCCCGCTGCGCACCAGCCCGCCGCCGGTGGCCGGCACGCTCCGCGAGCCGAAGCTCGCCGACTCCGCCGGGGCCGGGCAAACCATGGAGCTGGTACGCCACACCGAGGCGCTGCTGGAGAGCCTCGCCGCCGAGCCGGCGCCGGTGCTTCGCTCGGGTGGCGTCGGGGTCCGCGACCTGCGCCGGCTGGCCCGGGTGACCGGGCTGGACGAGGCGGCCACCGCGCTGGTCCTGGAGGTCGCGTACGCGGCCGGGCTGATCGGCGAGACGGACCTGCCCGGGGCGACCACCACCCGGTACGGCGCCGACCAGCAGGTGCTGCCGACCGGCGGGTACGAGGTGTGGCGGGCGGTGTCCCTGGCCCACCGGTGGGAACAGTTGGCCCGGGCCTGGCTCACCATGAGTCGCCAGGTGGGGCTGGTCGGCCAGCGCGACGACCGGGACCGCCCGATCAGCGTGCTCTCCGCCGAGGCGGAACGAGCCGGGGCACCGGCCGCCCGCCGGGCCGTGCTCGAAGTGCTCGCCGACCTGGCGCCGGCCACCGCTCCCAGCCCCGACGAGGTGCTGGCGCTGCTCGACTGGCGTGCGCCCCGACGCAGCCGGGGACGGGAAGCCGCCCACCGGGAGGTGCTGACCGAGGCGGCCCAGCTCGGCGTGACCGGGCTCGGCGCGCTGACCTCGTACGGGCGGCTGCTGCTGGCCGAGGTCACCGAGGCTGACGGACGGGGCGGCGGCGACCCGCTGGGCCTGCGCTCCGACGCCGAGAGCGGGGAGCCGTCGAGCGCGGTGCGCGCGTTGGACGCCCTGCTGCCCGCCCCGGTCGACCACTTCCTGGTGCAGGCCGACCTGTCCGTGGTGGTGCCCGGCCCGCCGGACCCGATGCTCGCCGCCGAACTGGACGTGGTGGCCGAGCACGAGTCGGCCGGCGGCGCGAGCGTCCACCGGGTCACCACCGCCAGCGTCCGGCGGGCTCTGGACGCCGGCTACACCACCGAGGACCTGCACGCGCTGTTCCGCCGCCGGTCGCGTACTCCCGTGCCGCAGGGGTTGACGTACCTGGTGGACGACGTGGCACGCAGACACGGCGGACTGCGGGTCGGGTCGGCCGGCGGGTACGTGCGCAGCGACGACGAGGCACTGCTCGCCGAGGTGCTGGCCGACCGGCGGCTGGAGCCGCTGGGGTTCCGCCGGCTCGCGCCCACGGTGCTGGTCACCCCGTACCAGGTACAGCGGATGCTGCTCGCGCTCCGCGACGCCGGGTACGCCCCGGTGCCGGAGGACGCCACCGGGGCGGCGGTGCTGGCCCGGCCGAAGATTCGGCGGGCGCCCGCCCGGGCGGCGACCGGCCACAGTGTCGACCCGCTGGCGGCCCCGAAGCCGGCGATGCCCCGGCTGCTCGGGGTGGTGGAGCAGATTCGACGCGGCGACGCGGCGGCGCGGGCGGCCCGGCGGGCCCCGGCGGTGGTACGCGGCGGCGCGGCGCGGGCGGCGGCCGGGCCGATGCCGGCGCACAGTCACAGCGACGCGTTGGCGGTGCTCCAGCAGGCACTCCGGGACAAGGCGCTGGTCTGGGTCGGGTACGTCGACGCGCACGGGGCGACCGCGTCGCGGCTGGTCCGGCCGGTGTCGATCGGGGCCGGCTACCTGCGGGCCGAGGACGAGCGGACGGAGATGCTGCACACCTTCGCGCTGCACCGGATCACGGCGGCGGTGCGGGAGGGTTGACCGATCAACGGCGGTCGCGGCGGACGGTGCCGACCACGGAGACGATGAGCAGCAGGGCGAAGGCGGCGCCGGCGGTCTCCCCGACGGAGGCGACGAAACCCTGCCGCTGCACCAGCCATCCGAACAGGAACCAGCCGAAGAGGGCGAGCGCGGCCACGAGGTAGCCGAGCAGGGTCGCGGTGGAGACCTCGTCGGTAAGGTGCCGTGCCTCGTTGACGGTTGGCTCCTGGTCGACACTCATGGCAGCCCTAGGTGCCCGGGCGGCGGCCGAAGAGCACCACCCGGGAACCGACCGAGCCGAGCTGCCACCAGCGGACCGCGTCGGCGGGCAGCAGGTTGACGCAGCCGTGCGACCCGATCCCGCCGTCGTGCAGGTAGGTGGTGGTTTCGTGGAAGCCGATCCCGCCGTTGAAGCGCTGCCAGTACGGCAGCCACACCTCGTACGGGTCGGACCACTCCTTCAGGTTGCGGAAGTTGATCCGGTACGTGCCGGCCGGGGTGGCGTAGCCGGCCATACCGGTGCGGGTGACGGTCGGGCCGGCCACCACTGTGCTGCCCTTCATCACCCAGGTGGTCTGCCGGCTCAGGTCGATGCAGAAGGTGACACCGGAGCCGGCGTCGCAACGTTTGGTGTCGGTGGTGGCCAGCCGCTTCGCCACGTCGTAGGTGAGCGGGCCGGCGCGGCCGGCGGCCGGGCGGATGTCGTACCGCTGCTGGAACTTCTTGATCGCGGCGCAGTCGGGATCCGACTGCCGGCCGTCGACGGTGACCGGGCCGAAGCCACCGAGGCGGGCGAGGTACCCCTCGACCTCGCGCTGGTGCTCACCCTGCGCGCAGCGGGTCTTGTTGGCCGGTTTGGGGGTGACCCGCCGGTTGTCCGACGGCACGGGCGGTGTCCTGCGCGACGATGCGGGCCGGGCCCGCTGGTCGGACGGGGAGACGTCGTTCACCCCCGTTACCTGTTCCGCCCTGCCGACCGGGGCGAGCCCCCCTCCGGTGCCACCCGGGTCGGCCGGCGGATCGAACGCGCACCCACCCGCGCCGACCAGCGTGACCACAGCCAAGGCGACCGCCCGGATGGTGAGACCTTTGTGTGTCATCTGACCCTCCCGGCGTCGGCCGTCCCATTGCTAGACGTGCGGCAGACGGGAAACGTTGCGTCCTTCCGGCAATTTTCTGTGCGCTCCTGAACTCGTGCAACACTGGATGGTCGGCCTGCGGCGCGAATGGTGCCCAAAAAGGCGGCCGACACCCCGGTCGAGGAGAGGACGCTGGCGTGAGCGGTGGACCACTGATCGTGCAGTCGGACAAGACCCTGCTGCTGGAGATCGACCACCCCGACGCCCGGGCCTGCCGGATGGCGATCGCCCCGTTCGCCGAGTTGGAACGCTCGCCGGAGCACGTGCACACCTACCGGCTCACCCCGTTGGGGCTGTGGAACGCCCGCGCCGCCGGCCACGACGCGGAGGCCGTGGTCGACGCCCTGATCAAGTACTCCCGCTACCCGGTGCCGCACGCGCTGCTGGTGGACGTGGCCGAGACGATGGACCGGTACGGCCGGCTCCAGCTCGCCAACGATCCGGCGTACGGTCTCGTGCTGCGCGCCCTGGACCGGCTGGTGCTGATCGAGGTCGCCAAGAGCAAGAAACTCGCCGGGATGCTCGGCGCGAAGATCGACGACGACACGATCGCGGTTCACCCGTCGGAACGGGGCCGGCTCAAGCAGGCGCTGCTCAAGCTCGGCTGGCCGGCGGAGGACCTGGCCGGCTACGTCGACGGCGAGGCGCACCCGATCGAGCTGGCCGAATCCGGCAAGGACGGCGGGAAGCCGTTCACGCTGCGGTCGTACCAGCGGGAGGCGGTGGAGGCGTTCTGGGCCGGCGGCTCGGGCGTGGTGGTGCTGCCCTGCGGCGCAGGCAAGACCCTGGTCGGGGCGGCGGCGATGGCCGAGGCGAAGGCGACCACGCTGATCCTGGTCACCAACACCGTCGCCGGCCGGCAGTGGAAGCGGGAGCTGATCGCCCGCACCTCGCTCACCGAGGACGAGATCGGCGAGTACTCGGGCGAGCGCAAGGAGATCCGCCCGGTCACCATCGCCACGTACCAGGTGCTCACCTCGCGGCGCGGCGGCGCGTTCACCCACCTGGACCTGTTCTCCGCGCGCGACTGGGGTCTGGTCGTCTACGACGAGGTGCACCTGCTGCCCGCGCCGATCTTCCGGTTCACCGCGGACCTCCAGGCCCGCCGCCGGCTGGGGCTGACGGCGACGCTGGTACGCGAGGACGGCCGGGAGGGCGACGTGTTCAGCCTGATCGGCCCGAAGCGGTACGACGCGCCGTGGAAGGACATCGAGCAGCAGGGCTGGATCGCCCCGGCCGAGTGCACCGAGGTACGGGTGACGCTGACCGACGCGGAGCGGATGTCGTACGCGACGGCGGAGGCCGAGGAGCGCTACCGGATGGCGGCGACCGCCCGGACGAAGCTGCCGGTGGTCCGCGCGCTGGTGCAGCGGCACGCCCACGAGCAGGTACTGGTCATCGGCGGCTACATCGACCAGCTGCACCAGCTCGGGGAATACCTGGACGCGCCGATCGTGCAGGGATCGACGACGAACAAGGAGCGCGAGCGGCTCTTCGACGCATTCCGGTCGGGCTCGTTGCGGACCCTGGTCATCTCGAAGGTCGGAAACTTCTCGATCGACCTGCCGGAGGCGGCGGTGGCGATCCAGGTGTCCGGGACGTTCGGGTCACGGCAGGAGGAGGCGCAGCGACTCGGGCGGGTGCTGCGACCGAAGGCGGACGGCCGGCAGGCGCACTTCTACACCGTCGTCTCCCGGGACACCATCGACACCGAGTACGCGGCGCACCGGCAGCGCTTCCTGGCCGAGCAGGGGTACGCGTACACCATCGTCGACGCCGACGACGTGCTCGGCCCGTCCCTCCCGTCGCTCGACTGACGCCTCCTTGATCGACACGGTGAGTCTCTGCGGGGCAGGGCGGCCACCGGCTCCTCACGTCGCTACCAAGTTGATGACGTAAAGAGGTCAGCCAGTACGCGCGACGGGCGTCGAGTGCTGCCAGCGGAGCACACCTCGGCGTGCGCGCCGCTTGCGCCCTGGCTCCGGCGGCGGTGAATCATTGACGTCATCAGCTTCGTAGTCGCGCAGATGCAGGCGGACGGTCGAACTGCCACGTGCCCCGAGGTGGGATGACGGGGCTCAACGGCTCAGGAGCGTCTCCCATTGCATGTGGGACAGCTTCTCGGGGTTACGGATGGCGTAGATGCCGCTGATCAGGCCGTCGTCGATGCGCAGGGCCAGCACGGTGTCCAGTTCGCCGTCGAACTGGACCACCAGCGCCGGATGGCCGTTGACCTGCGCCGGCCGCAGCGAGGTGATGCCGGCGACCTTGCCCCACCCGCCGATCACCAGCCGGGCCACCTTGTCGACCCCGACGATGGGCCGCAGGACGGCCTGCTTGACGCCACCACCGTCGCCGAGCAGGACCGCGTCCGGCGCGAGGATGTCGAGCAGGCTCTGAAGGTCGCCGGTCTCGACGGCCCGCTGGAACGCGTCGAGGGCGTACCGGGCCTCGGTGGGTGAGACGACCTGGCGGGGGCGGCGGGCCGCGACGTGCGCGCGGGCCCGGTAAGCGATCTGACGGACCGCGTCGGGACTCTTGTCGACGGCTTCGGCGATCTCGTCGTACCCGAGGTCGAACACCTCGCGGAGCACGAAAACCGCGCGTTCGGTCGGCGCGAGGGTCTCCAGCACCAGCAGCATCGCCATGGAGACGCTGTCGGCCAGCGCGACGTCCTCGGCGACGTCGGGCGCGGTGAGCAGCGGCTCGGGCAGCCAGAAACCGACATAGGACTCCTTGCGGCGACCCAGCGTCCGCAGCCGGATGAGCGCCTGGCGGGTGGTGATCCGGACCAGGTAGGCGCGCTGGTCCCGGACCGTGGCGAGGTCCACGCCCGCCCACCGCAGCCAGGTCTCCTGGAGTACGTCCTCCGCGTCGGCGGCCGAGCCGAGCATCTCGTACGCCACGGTGAAGAGCAGGTTGCGGTGGGCTAGGAACCCTTTGGTGGCCCGGTCCGGGCGGCCCTCGGCTGCGGTCTGCGGCGTGCCCGCCATGGGTGACTCCTGTTCGCTCTCGACTGCGTCACCCACCAGATGCCGACCCGCGCCGCCCTGTGACGCCCCTGGCATGTGGCCGCTGTCACCTGGTCGTGCCGTCACAGGGACTCGGCCGCCGGCATCTCGTGTTCGTCCCCTACCGAACAGAGCAAAGGACGGCACCATGGACGCCCGATTCAACATGTTCGACAACGAGATCGCCATGAGGTTCTTCAAGCGGTTCGCCAACGCCGGTCAGGTGATCCAGCAGTCGTCGCTGCCGAGGTCGACGCAGGAGCTGGTGTCGCTCCGGGCCAGCCAGATCAACGGCTGCGGCTGGTGCATCGACATGCACACCAAGGAGGCCGCCGCCGGCGGGGAGAGCGCGGTACGGCTCAACCTGGTCGCCGCCTGGCGCGAGTCCACCGTCTTCACCGAGGCGGAGCAGGCCGCGCTGGCGCTCGCCGAGGAGGGCACCCGGCTCGCCGACGCCAGCCCGGGCGTCTCCGACGAGACCTGGGCCCAGGTGCGCAAGCACTACGACAACGACCAGATCGCCGCCCTGGTCTGCCTCGTCGCACTGATCAACGCGGCGAACCGGATCGCCGTGATCGTGCACCAGAAGGGCGGCTCCTACCAGCCGGGCATGTTCGCCGCCGCGCTCGACTGAGCCCGCGATCCGGCCCGTGTCACAGGACCCGGGTGATCCCCTCGGCGGCGAGGTGGGCGTCCAGGCGGGACCGGTCGAGGCGGGCACCGACCACCACGGAAGCACCGGCGGCGAGCGGGGCGAGCAGCCACTTCAGTGGCTGCTCGTGCTCGGCCGCGTCGATGAGCAGCCGGTCCCCGGCCCGCAGGTCGAGCTGCTGGGCGACCTCCCCCGCGAGCCGCCGCCACGCGCCGTAGCTGGTGCCGTCCGCAGTGGCCGGGTCGCCCGGTTGGACGGCGGTGTAGTCGGGCGGGTTGGCCGGGTGCCGAAGCACCTCCACGGACCAGTCCAGCCAGCCGACCGGCACGTCGGTCAGCGCCCCGGGCTCGGTGCCGACCAGGTACCGGTGCACCCCCTCGGGCACGTCCTCCAGCCAGTCGTCGAGCCGCTCCGGGGTGACGAACACCGCGTCGTACGGCCGGTCGCCGCCCGGTTCCAGGACCGGCAGCCCGGCCGTCGCCCGGGGGCGGAACGACACCGCCATCCCGACCGACCAGGCACCGAGCAGCACCGCGGCGGTACGCCAGTGCGGTGGCAGCAGCACCGCGACCCGGCTGCTCGGGGCCAGCCCGCAGCCGTCCCGTAGCAGCCCGGCGCAGCGGGACGCCCACTCGCCGAGCTGGCCACCTGTCAGGTCGACCCGTTCCCCGGTCGCGTCGTCGAGGTAGGTCAGCAGCGACCGGTCGACCTGGGCCGACATAGGCACAGGCGCAGGCAGGTGGACACTCACGGCCACAACCCTAGACGCCGACGGTGTTGACAGGCGTTGGCAGACTCGCGGCGCAAGGCCGCAGGCTCGTCCCGCCGGCCGACGATGCCGACACGTCCGACGGAGGCCGCCATGCGACCAGGAACGCGCCGAGTGGGATCCGCCCTGACCGCCCTGCTGCTTGCCATCACGCTGGTCGGGGCGTCGCCCGCCCGGGCCGAGCCGCTGCCCGAGATCGACCCGACGGTCACCGCCACCGTCTGGGCGCACGCCCCGACCACCGCCGAGTACCGTCCGAGCTGGGGTTACACCGCCACCAACACCGACGGTGGGGTGCTGGTGCGGCGCACCGGCACCGGGGCGTACACGGTGGTGCTGGAGGACGCGCCGGCCCGGGGCGGCGTCGCGCACGTCGTGGCGTACGGCGGCGGGCCGGTGCACTGCACGATCGCCGGCTGGTACCGCAGCCTGGTCGCCCCGGACCTGCTGATCCAGGTGCGCTGCTTCGCGGCGACCGGCGCGCCGGTGGACAGCCGTTTCGTGGCGACCTTCACCAACCGTCGGCAGATCCACCAGGGCCGGCTGGCCTGGTTCGTCACCGACCAGGCGGCGCCGACCGGGTTGCGCACCCTGCCGGCCGGCTACGGGTACGACTCCACGGGTGGGGAGATCCGGTACGAGCGCCTGGAGACGGGCCGCTACCAGTTCCGGATGAACCCGAACCCGGAACCGCCCGGGACCGCGTACTTCCCGCTGACCCACGTCACCGCGCTCGGCACCACCGCGGTCAACTGCCAGATCTCCTGGCCCGACCACTGGCAGGTCCGCTGCGCCAACGCGGCCGGCACCCCGGTCGACGCCCGTTTCGCGGTCACCTACGGGACCCGGGTGGACCTGCTCGGCCACTCGGCCGGCCCGCGCTTCGCCAGCGGCACCCTCTACGGCGAGGACGTACGCGACGGGGTGATCAGCGGCGACGCGTACAACTCGACGCTGGGCGACTACGGCGGAGCCCGGCGTACGTTGCTCGGCACCGGCCGCTACCAGATGACGTTCCGGAACACCGGGGCCAGTTACGGCACCGCCTTCGTCAACGCGCACGCCCCGCACTTCGACAGCCAGCCGATCCGGGGGCACTGCGTGTTGGCGAGCTGGGGTCGTTCCGGGGCGGACACGGTCGTCGAGGTGAACTGCTACGCCTGGCGAGGCGTGCCGGCCAACCTGAACGCGCGCATCTCGTACACCACGTGGCCGTACGCCTGAGGGGCCTCAGCGGGCGGGCAGTTCAGGACCGCCGTCGAGCAGGGGTGCCAGCAGGTCCCCCTGCTTCTCCACCCGTCTGAGCACCTCCGTCGCGGTGTAGGGGCGGGTCGCCGGCCGCTTGCCCGCCGCGCCGGCCTCGACCTCGTCCCAGGTCAGCGGGGTCGACACGGACGGCACCGACTGGGCGCGCAGCGAGTACGGGGCGACGGTGGTCTTCGCCGCGTTGTTCTGACTCCAGTCGATGAAGACCTTTCCGGGGCGCAGGTTCTTGGCCATCTTCGACACGACCAGCTTCGGGTGCGCCCGCTCCAGCTCCTGGGCGATCCGCTTGGCGTAGTCGGAAACAAGCTCGGAGGACTGCGTCCCGGCGATGGGGCAGCAGAGCTGCATGCCCTTCTTCCCGGACGTCTTCGGATAGCAGACCACCCCGTCGAGCGCGAGCCGGTCGCGCATCAGCAGCGCCACCTGGCAGCACTGCCTCAGGGCGGCGGGCGCCCCGGGGTCGAGGTCGACGACCATCATGTCCGGATGCTCGCCGATCTTCCACTGCGGCGTGTGCAGTTCCAGCGCGGCGAGGTTGGCCAGCCAGACCAGGGTGGGCAGGTCGTCGGCGACGACGTAGTCGATGGTCTCCCGTCCCTTGCTCGACCCGGGGGCCGGCAGCGTCTCGGTGCGTACCCAGTCGGGGGTCGCGGCCGGGGCGTTCTTCTCGAAAAACGAGCCGCCGGTGACGCCGTTGGGGAAGCGGATGCGGGTCAACGCCCGGTCGGCCAGGTGCGGCAGGAGCACCGGCGCGATCCGGGTGTAGTAGTCGATCACCTCGCCCTTGGTGAACCCCGCCTCGGGATAGAGGACCTTGTCCAGGTTGGACAGGTCCAGGGCATGTCCCTCGACTTCGACCTTCAGCCGCTCACCCGGCATCCTCCACCTCCTCCGGCGGCTTGTCGGGCCGCAGCCGCAGCACCCGGGGGAACCGCAGCCGGCCGTCCGGCGTGCGCTGGCCGTACTTGACCTCCACCACCACCCGAGGGGTTACCCAGATCGCCCCTCGGGCATCCTCGCGCGGCACGTCCCCGGCGAACGGCGACCCGCCGGTACGCAGCGGTTCCAGCTCCCGGAGCAGCTCGCGCTCGATCGCCGCGCCGATTCCCCCGCCGACCCGGCCCCGGTAGGTGAGCCGGCCCTCCGGACGGGGCACCCCGACCAGCAGGCCACCGATCTTCCGCGCGCCGGGACGCCAGCCGCCGACCACGAAGTCGCCGGTGACCTCCAGCTTCACCTTCACCCAGTCCGGCGAGCGCACCCCCGGCCGGTAGACCGAGTCGACCCGTTTGGCCATCACCCCCTCCAGGCCGTGCTCGCCCGCCGCCGCGTAGGTGGCGGCGCCGTCGGCGAACGAGGGCGGCACCGCCCACCGCGCCGCGCCCAGGCCCAGGCCGTCGAGGGCCGCCCGCCGCCGCTGGTACGGCCATCCGGTGAGGTCCTCGCCGCGCAGCCGCAGCAGGTCGAAGATCATGTACGTGACCGGGACGGTCGCCGCCAGCCGGGCCGCCTTGGCCCGGTCCCGCACGTGCATCCGTTCGGCCAGTGCGGTGAACGAGGGCTGCCCGGCGGCGTTGAAGAGCACCACCTCGCCGTCGAGCAGCGCGTCGTCGACCTGCTCGGCCAGCGGGATCAGCTCGGGGTACGCCGTGGTGATCTCCACGCCGCTGCGCGCGTACAGGTGCTGCCGGTCGCCGGTGACGTCGGCGAGGGCGCGGACCCCGTCCCACTTGAACTCGTACGCCCAGCCGGCACCGACCGGGAGCTGCCCGGTCATCGCGAGCATCGGCTTGAGCGGCGCGCCGGGCACGTCCTGAACTCTAGTTGCGCACGGAAGCGCGTGCGTGCGCTTCGATCGTTTGGGATCCTGGTCAGACCGGGGAGAGGAGTACGGCATGCGCGCCATCTGGAAGGGGGCGGTGTCCTTCGGGCTGGTCTCCATCGGGGTGAAGCTCTACTCGGCCACCGAGGAGAAGGACATCCGGTTCCACCAGGTGCACCGGTCCGACGGCGGGCGGATCCGCTACAAACGCACCTGTTCGGTGTGCGGCGAGGAGGTCACCTACGACGACATCGCCAAGGGCTACGACCTGGGCGGCGGCGAGATGGTGATCCTCACCGACGAGGACTTCGCCGAGCTGCCGCTGAGCACGTCGCACGCGATCGACGTGCTGGAGTTCGTGCCGGCGGAGCAGGTCGACCCGATCCTCTACAACAAGGCGTACTTCCTGGAGCCGGAGGGCGCGGCGACCAAACCGTACGTGCTGCTGCGCGACGCGCTCGCCGACTCGGAGCGGGTGGCGATCGTCAAGGTGGCGATCCGCCAGCGGGAGCAGCTGGCCACCCTGCGGGTACGCGAGGGCGTGCTGCTGCTCAACACGATGCTCTGGCCGGACGAGGTGCGGACCCCCGACTTCGGTTTCCTCGACGAGGACCTGAAGGTTCGCCCGCCGGAGCTGGCGATGGCCGCCTCGCTGATCGACTCGATGGCCGGGGAGTTCGATCCGGACGCCTTCACCGACGACTACCGGGCCGCCCTGCAGGAGGTCATCGACGCCAAGGTCGAGGGGCGTGAGGTGGTGCAGCCGGAGGAGGAAGAGGCCGCGCCGGCCGCCGCGGTGGACCTGATGGCGGCGTTGAAGGCATCGGTGGAGCGGGCCCGGGCCGCCCGGGGCGAGGCACCGGCGGGTGGCGCGGGCGAGCCGACCCCGATCTCGGCGGCCCGTTCGGCGAAGAAGGCGGCTCCGGAGAAGAAGACCGCCGAGAAGAAGGCGACCAAGAAGGCGGCCCCGGCGAAGAAGACCGCCGCCAAGAAGACCGCGGAGAAGAAAGCGGCCAAGGCTCCGGCGAAGAAGGCCGCGGCGAAGAAGGCCGCTCCCCGCAAGACCGCCTGACGGTGCCGGGCAGATTCGTCCCGGCACCGTCAGGCGGCTCGGGCCGTCAGCCCCGGCCGAGCTTTCCGGTCGGGGTGATCCGGACGATCACCCGCTCCTCACCCGGCTGCCGGAACGGGTAGGTGTCCTGCCCGAGGTACTTCTTCGCCATCCGGTCGATGTGCTCGTCCGCGCCCTCGGTGACGAACTCGGCGGTGCCCTTCACCCACAGGGTCCGGAAGTCGTTCGCCTTGTCCACCACCGACACCGCCACCACCGGGTTGCGCTGGATGTTGACGTACTTCTGCCGCCCCTTGGCGGTGTTGAACACGATGTGCTCGCCGTCGGTGTCCACCCAGACCGGGGTGACGTGCGGGGTGCCGTCTGCCTCGATGGTCGCCACGTGGGCCAGTTGCGGCTCGGAGAGCAGGGCCAGGTCTTCGTCGGTGAGGATCGCCATGGTCGAAATCTACCGCTGCCGGGTCCGCCGGCTGGGACGAGACCGGACGGTGCGGGACGGCCGGTGGCGTACCGGGCGGGCGACAGCGCACCGACGGCATCGATCCGGGTACCGTGTGCGCTGGCCACGGCACCGGGTCGCCGGGGCGGTCACCCAACCAGCAGGGAGTCGAGGACGTGAGCGAGCGTACGGAGAACCCGTCGACGGGCCAGGGGCCGGAGACGAAGGCGCAACGGCGGCTGGCCGCCCAGTTGGCCGCGCAGAAGGCCGCCGAGGCGAAGAAGCGCCGGCAGGCGTGGCTCGGCGCGCTCGCTGGTGTCGCCGTCATCGCGGTGATCGTCGGGGTGTTCGTGGTGACCCGCAGCGGCCAGGAGCAGGAGCCGAAACCGGCCGCCGCGCCGACCGGCTGCCCGGGTGGCTTCCCCACCCTGCCGCAGGGCGCCGACCAGGCACTCTGCACCAAGCCGCAGGTCAGCAAGGGCGAGGGCGAGCTGACCGGGCTGAAGGCCGCGCCGCTGATCCGTGGCACCGGCCCGGCCGCCCAGGCGGGCCAGCAGATCACCGTCAACTACGTCGGCGTCTCGTACCGCACCGGCGACGAGTTCGACGCGTCCTGGAAGCGGTCCGAGCCGTTCTCCTTCGTCCTCGGCCAGGGCAACGTCATCCCCGGTTGGGACCAGGGCATGCAGGGCCAGACCGTGGGCAGCCGGGTGCAGCTGGACATCCCGGCCGAGATGGCGTACGGAGAGAAGCCGCAGCGGCCCGGCGCCCCCGCCGGACCGCTGCGGTTCGTGGTGGACATCCTCGCCGTGCAGTAGGCCACACCGGCCTTCCCGGTCGTCCGGTACGGGCAGTAGGTTCGGGGTCACCGTGGGCGGTTCGCTGCCACGGTGACCCCTCACCATGTGGAGGTGCACGTGCCGGCACTGGGCGACGATCCGGGGCGGACCGCCCGGGTGATGTGGACGCTGTTCGAACCCGTGCACGCCGTCACCTACTTCCACCCCCGGGCCCGCGCGGCGTACGAGGCGGTCGGCTTGCGCGGCTACTGGCGGGGCTACTTCGCGGGCCGGGCCGCGCCGCTCGGGCCCGTCGACGCCGCCCCGGTGGTCGCGGTGTTCTTCACCTTCGCCCCGTCCATGGTGAGCCGGGCGCTGCCTGCCGTCTGGCAGCTGGCCACCCCGCAGGAGGCGCTGCGGGCCCGACTGACCGGGGCCGTGCAGGCCCTGGCCGAGCTGCTGTACGAGCTGCCGGAGAGGCACCTGGCCGAGGCCGCCGAGCTGTTGGAGGCGGCGGCGGGTTCGCTGGACACGGCCGGCCGGATGCTCGGCGCGGCCAACGCGGCCCTGCCCGGGGGCGAATACCCGCTGGCCCGGCTCTGGCAGGCCGCCACCACGCTGCGCGAGGCGCGGGGTGACGGGCACATCGCCGCCCTGGTCGCTGCCGGGCTCGACCCGGTGGAGGCGCTGGCCTGGCGGGTCGCGGTCGACCAGCCACCACAGAACCTGCTCGGCCGGGGCTGGTCGGAGGAGCAGTGGCAGGCGGCCCGGGGCCGGCTGGCCGCGCGCGGCTGGCTGGACGCGGACGGCCAGCCGACCGCCGTTGGTCGGGCCGGCTTCCAGGCGATCGAGGAGGCCACCGATCAGGCGGCCGCACGCCCCTGGCTGGCGCTCGGCCCGGACCGCACCGCCCGCCTCCGGGAGCTCCTCGACCCGCTGGCCCGGTCCTGCTACCGGATCCTCCCCGACAACAACCCGATCGGTCTGCCCGCCCCGCAGCCCTGACCACCCCGGCGCGGTCCGAGCCGCAGTGGCGCCAAGTGCGGCACCCTGCCCTGTCTCGACGCCGCGACACCCCAGATGCCGCAGCCGGCGAGGCTGGTGGCGGCGCGCGCCGCACGGCAGCGCGGGTCGGGCGGTGGGTGAAGGGTGAGGGATGGCCCCGGATCGGAGAGGATGGACGGGTGACGGTGGATGCGGTGATCTTCGACCTGGACGGCGTGATCGTGGACTCGGAGCCGGTCTGGGAGGAGGTGCGGCGGGCGTACGTGGCCACGCACGGTGGCACCTGGCAGCCGGACACCCAGCGCCGGCTGATGGGGATGAGCACCGGCGAGTGGGCCGGCTACCTCAGCGGCGAGTTGGGCGTCGACCGCACCTCGGCGCAGGTCGCCACCGAGGTGGTCGAGGAGATGACCCGACGGTACGCGCGGCGGGTACCGCTGATCGACGACGCCGACACGGTGGTGCGCCGGATGGCCGGGCGGTGGCCGCTGGGGCTGGCCAGTTCCTCGCCCACCCGGCTGATCGCGGCGGCGCTGGCCGCCACCGGCCTGGCCGACGCCTTCCGGGTCACCCTCTCCACCGAGGAGACCGCGCGGGGCAAGCCCGCGCCGGACGTCTGGCTCGCCGTCGCCGAACGGCTCGGCGTCGACCCGGCCCGCTGCGTCGCGATCGAGGACTCCTCCAACGGGGTACGCTCCGCGGCCGCCGCCGGCATGCGGGTGGTGGCGGTGCCGCACGGGGCGTACCCGCTGGACCCGGACGCGGCGGCGCTGGCCGCCGTGACGTTGGCCTCGGTGGACGCCCTCACGCCGGAGGTCGTGGAGCGACTCGGCTGATCCTGGCGGGCGTCGCGGGTCGTCGGCGCGGGGCGCCCCGCGAAAGCTTGCCGACCGGGCACGCCGAGATCAGGCACGCCAGGAGACCGGGCACGCCGGTTTGACCGGGCACCCGTATCGGCCTCCCCCGTCAGATGCGCCGGCTGCGGCTGGAGCACGGCAGGAAGGGCCGTCCGGGCTCGTCCGCCGTCGGGCGTGGTGAGGCTGGTTCCGGATCGTCCACTGGGTGGTCGTTCCCCGTTGCCTGCGCGCCGGACGGCCTCGGCGCCACCAGTACCGGTATGTCCCGCATGATCACTCCCCTGTCGGCGACTACCGGGTTATACGGTTCGCGCAGCGAGCCGGATCGGAATGATCCCGTCCAGTCCGGGTAGGGCTTCGATCCGAGCTTGAGGAGACGGTGATGAAGGCGATCGTGTACGAACGCGCCGGTGACCCCTCCGTGCTTGAGCTGGTCGACCGGCCGGTGCCGGAGCCGGGAGCGGGTGAGGTGCTGGTTCGACTCGCCGTTTCCGGGGTGAATCCGACCGACTGGAAGGGGCGGCGGCAGTGGCCGCCGCCGGCCGGCTGGCAGACCCCTGGCCAGGACGGCGCGGGCGTGGTCGAGGCGGTCGGCGCGGGCGTCGACCAGGAGTTGGTCGGCGAGCGGGTGTGGGTCTGGGAGGCCGCGTGGCAGCGCCCGTGGGGCACCGCGGCGGAGTACACGGTGGTGCCGGTCCGGCAGGCGGTGCCGCTCGGCGGTGCCTCCTTCGACCTGGGCGCCTGCCTGGGCATCCCCTTCCTGACCGCGCACCGCTGCCTGACGGCCGGCGAGTACATGCCGGGCAAGCTGCACCCGGGTGCGCTCAGCGACCATGTGGTGCTGGTGCAGGGCGGCGCGGGCGCGGTCGGCAACGCGGCCGTCCAACTCGCCGCCTGGGCGGACGCGTGCGTGGTCGCCACGGTGAGCAGCCCGGAGAAGGGCCAACTGGCCGCGGCGGCCGGGGCGTCGTTCGTGGTGAACTACCGGGAGCAGGATGTGGTCCGGGAGGTCCGCAAGATCGCGCCCGACGGGGTGCACACGATCGTCGAGGTGTCCGCCGCCCGTAACGCCGCGGCGGACGTCGCGCTGTTGCGGGCCGGCGGCGCGGTCTGTGTGTACGCCGACGACGGCGGGGACGAGGTGACCCTGCCGATCCGGCCGCTGATGGTGGCCAACACCCGCTGGCAGTTCGTCCTCGTCTACACCGCGCCGCGGGCGGCCAAGGCGCAGGCGCTGACCGACGTGACGGCGGCGGTCGCCCAGGGTGGCGTACGGGTGGGCGCGGAGGCCGGGCTGCCACTGCACCGGTTCCCGCTGGCCGAGACCGCAGCGGCGCACCAGGCGGTGGAAGACTCGGTGGTGGGAAAGGTCCTGATCAGCACCGCCGAAGAGTAGTTCGTGAGGGTGTTTCATGGATTGTCCGGACAGCACCGACGCGACTTCGGGAGAATGACGGTGCGGGTCGCCCCGCACAGGAAGGCGGCCCCGGCGCGGTGCGAACGCCGGGGCCGCCCCTGGGGAGGGATGCCTCAGGAGTAGGGTCCCCCACCCAATCGGCGACGAATCGCCGAAAACCGTTACGGGCCTGGCACCTTTCGGACGTCCAGGCCGATGCCGGCTTCCCTGGCATCAAAGTTAGTGTCGCCGGTCACATGTTGGGAACCCCCGAAACTCACCGAGCGGGCGGATCCGCCTGCGTAAATTGTCGGGGTGAGCATCTCCTGGGCCGACTCGTACGTGGGACAGTTGCGCGCCCTGGCCGGTGACCGGACGCTGATGTTCGTCGGCGCCCGTGCCGTGGTACGCGACAACGCCGGTCGGGTACTGCTGATCCAACGCTCGGACAACGGCCACTGGGCGCTGCCGGCGGGCGCGATGGAACTGGGCGAGTCGATCGCCGACTGCGCGGTGCGCGAGGTCCGCGAGGAGACCGGCCTGCGGGCGCTGCGGGTCAGCGCCTTCGCCCTGTACACCGGCCCGGACCGCACCCACACCAACATGTACGGCCACACGTACCAGGTCTTCACCACGGCGTTTCGGGTCGAGGACTGGGACGGCGAACTCGCCCGGGTGACCGACGAGACCATCGACGCCGCCTTCTTCCCCCGCGACGCGTTCCCCTCGCCGCTGTCCGCCTCGGTCCCGGAGACCCTGGCCGACCTGGACGTCTTCGAGCAGACCAACCGCCTGATCCTGAAGTGACCCCCGCCCCGCCACCACCCTCCGGTGACCATGAGGTCTCACCGCCACCAACTCCATGATCAACCGGGCCGGGACGGGTTTGGTCGGCGGGCCTGGGGGGAGTCGGCAGAGCATGGCAGGAGCAGCAGCGGAACAGCGCCGGCTCGCCACCGTCGTGGAGAGCTGGCTGGGGCGTCCCGTCCTGGTCGTCGGCGACGCCATGCTCGACGAGTGGCGTTTCGCCGAGTCCGACCGACTCTGCCGCGAGGCGCCCGCCCCGGTCCTCACCCTGCGCCGGCGCATCTCCGCCGCCGGCGGTGCGGCCAACACGGCGGTCAACGTCGCGACCCTCGGCGGCCGGGCGCTGCTGGTCGCCCCGGTCGGTGCCGACGTGGCCGGCGACGAACTGCACGACTGCCTGGATCGCGCGGGCGTCTGGGACCGTACGGTCAGCCAGCAGCACCGGCCCACGCCGGTGAAACGGCGGATGCTGGCCGGCAACCAGATCCTGCTCCGCGAGGACTCCGGCGACCCCGAGGACCCGCTCGACGCCGACGGGGTGGGGTGCCTGCTCACCGCACTGGACTGCGCCACCGAGGAGCTGAAGGCCGCCGCCGGCACGGCACCCACCCTGGTGGTGTGCGACTACGGCCTGGGCGCGCTGCCCGCACCGGTACGCGCCTGGCTGGTCGCCAACCGCGACCGCTACCCCACGGTGGCGTTGGACGCCCACGACCTGGCCGACTGGCGCGGTCTCGCCCCGACCGTGGTGACCCCGAGCTTCGCCGAGGCCGCCCGGCTACTGGCCCGCGCCGCGGCCGGTTTCGGCGCCATGCCCGTACCCACCCGTGCCGCCGCCTCCGAACTGCACCTCGACCATCCGCCCGCCGACCCGTCCGACGGGCCGTCGGAACTCGTCGTCGGGGCCGCACCAGGTGGCGCGGGCGAACGCCCGCTGAGCACCGACCCGCCCGGCTTCGGCCACCCCCCGACCGGATCGACCGGGTCGACCCCGCGTACGGGACGGGTCGCGTTGAGCGCGGACGGTCGCAGCGTCACCGGCGCCGGCGTCACCGTCGGCGAGGGCGTCGACCGGGCGGTGCTCGCCGAGTCCCGCCTGGCCGAGCTGCGCGAGCACACCGGCGCGGACGTGGTGGCGGTGACCCTGGACACCGAGGGGGCGGTGGTCGCCGGCGCGGACGGCGAGCCCCGCCGCAGCCACAGCGTCCCGGTGCCGGCCAGCCACGCGGTCGGTGCGGGCGACGCCTACCTGGCCGCGATGACGCTGGCCCTGGCGGCCGACGCGCCGCTGGCCACCGCCGCCCAGCTGGCGCAGCTTGCCGCCACCATCACCGTGTCGGACACCGGCACCTGCGTGTGCCGCCGCGACGACCTGCTCGCCGCCCTCGGCACGACCCCGGGCGGGGCCGCCCACCCCCCGCTGGTCGGCCGGGACGAGCTGGACGCGATCGTCGCCGACCACCGGCGGGCCGGCCGGTCCATCGTGTTCACCAACGGCTGCTTCGACGTGCTGCATCCCGGCCACGTGCGGTACCTGGAGCAGGCCCGCACGCTGGGTGACCTACTGGTGGTGGCGGTGAACTCGGACAGCAGCGTCCGCCGGCTCAAGGGCCCGGACCGGCCGGTCAACCCGGTGGAGGACCGCACCGCCCTGCTCGCCGCGCTGTCCTGCGTGGACCACGTGGTGATCTTCGAGGAGGACTCGCCGGCCGCCCTCATCGAGACCGTCCGGCCCGACGTGTACGTCAAGGGCGGCGACTATCCGCCCGAGATGGTGCCGGAGGCCCCGCTGGTACGCCGGCTCGGCGGCCAGGTCCGCACCCTCGGGTACGTGCCGGACCGGTCCACCTCCGCCATCATCGACCGGATCCGTGCCCAGGGGAACGCGTCGCCGCAGCCCGACCAAGCCGGGAACGGTGGACCGCCGTCGGTGGGCGCGACCGGCACCACCACAGCGCACCGTATGGGCAGGACCGCGTGAACCGACCGCTCGACCCCGGCTCGGCCGAGGAGTTCCGTCGACCCCGCGAACTCGACGTGCTGGTACCGACCCGCAACCGTCCCGCCGAACTGGCGGTCACCCTCTCCGGGCTGGCCGCCCAGGAGGGGGTCGACGGGTTCGGTGTGGTGATCAGCGACCAGTCCGACGGCGAACCGGCGTACGCGCACCCGGCGGCGGCCACCCTGGTCCGGGTGTTGCGCCACCGCGGGCACCCGGTACTGCTGACCCGTCGGCTGCCCCGGCGCGGGTTGGCCGAGCACCGGGCGTACCTGCTGGACCGTTCCGTGGCCCGGTACGTGCTCTGCCTCGACGACGACGTCTGGCTGGAACCGGGCACCCTGCACCGGCTGGTCACCGCGATCGGCGAGCTGCGCTGCGGTTTCGTCGGTAACGCGGTGCACGGCTTGTCGTACGTCGACGACGTGCGCCCGGAAACCCACGAGCACTACGAGGAGTGGGACGGGCCGGTCGTACCGGAGCGGATCCGCCCGGGCACCCGGCAGTGGCACCGGGCGTCGATCCACCCGGCGGCGAACCTGCTGCACGTGACGCGGAAGCTGGACCTGCCGCCCGGGGCCTGGCGGGCGTACAAGGTCTCCTGGGTCGGCGGCTGCGTGCTGTACGACCGGGCGGCGTTGGTCGACTGCGGCGGCTTCGACTTCTGGCGGCGGGTGCAGGAGAAACACCAGGGGGAGGACGTCGCCGCGCAACTCGCGGTGATGGCGCGCCACGGCGGCGCGGGGGTCCTGCCCAGCGGCGCGTACCACCTGGAGTCACCGACCACCGTCACCGAACGCGACGTGGAGGCGTGGGAGGTGGTGCTCGCCGACTCCGACACCCCCCAGCCGGCCTGAAGGGGACCGTCAGGCGTCCAGGGTGCCCGGCTCCGGGTGCAGCAACTCGGCGGCGGCCTCCAGCACCTCCACCACCGGCACGTCCGCGACGAACGAGTCCCGGTGCGGGCAGTCGCCGTCGCCCGGGCGGTGCGGGTAGATCCCCGGGGTGCAGTCGACCCCGCAGACCGGGCAGTGCGTCGTCCAGGAGGCGATCGGCCGGTGTCGGGCGCGCAGCGGCGTCGCTCCGTTGATCAGGTTGCCGAGCCAGTACACGCCGACGGTGGCGGTGCCGACCGCGCCGGCCAGGTGCAGCGGCCCGGTGTCGTTGGAGACGACCAGCGCACAGCCCTGGTACGCGGCGGCCAGCCCGCCGAGGCCGAGCGTGCCGACCTGCGGACGGACCGGCACGCCGGCCGCCGTGACGACCGCGTCCACCAGGTCCTGCTCGGCGGGAGTGCCGGTGACCAGCACCTCGTACCCGTCGTCGTGCAGTGCGCGGGCGACCTCGCCGAAGCGGTCGGCGGGCCAGCGGCGGCGGCTGTCGGTGGCCCCCGGGTGCAGCGCGACGCGCGGCCGGTCCGGCTCGCCGAGCACGTGGCGCGCCTCGGCGCGGTCGGCGTCGGTGACGGCCAGCGCGGGGATGATCGTGACGGCGGGCGCGCCGACCAGGGCGGCGACCTCCAGGTAACGGATCACCTCGTGCTGGTAGTAGACGTACCGGATCCAGCGGTCCAACGGCGGCGCGCCGTCGGCGCGCAGGCCGGCGGTGACCCGGGCACCGAGCCGGCTGACGACCGGGTTGGAGTTGGCGCCGCCGCCGTGCACCTGCAACGCCAGGTCGAAGCCCTCCTTCGCCGTGGCGGTCAGGAAGTCGTCCATGGCGGCCGATTCCTCGTCCGGGTCCGGGTCGCGGATGCCGGGCGCCGGCGGGATCACCAGCACCCGGTCCACCGGGCCGGGCCGGTCTCGCCAGAGCTTCGCGTGCCACGGCGCGCCGAGCAGCACGATCTCCGCCTCCGGGTACGCGGCCCGCAGCGACTCCAACGCGGGCAGCAGGAAGATGAAGTCGCCGAGGGCGTTGGCACGCAGCACCGCGATCCGGGAGACGTCGGGTACGCGCTCGCCCACCGGGCCGAGCAGTGACGGGGTACCCACGCGACCCCTACGGCCGTTCGATGGCGGTGTCCGGGTGGTGCAGTTCCCGGTCCGCGGCGGGATCGGTCACGGTGGGCGTACCCCCGGCGGCGGGACCACCGCGCTGGCCGGCGTGGCCGACGATGATGGTGCGCGGCGCGGGCCGCTTGGCCCGGGGCAGATGGACCCGCAACAGGCCGTGGTCCATCACCGCGTCGATGGCGTCGGGGTCCACCCGCGACGGCAGGTCGACCCGGTATTCGAAGCCTCGGGTCTCGAACCCGCCGGGAATGCCGTGGTCGGCGTTGACCTCGGCCTCGGACCGGGCCCGGACGCACAGCTCCCGGTCGTCCAGTTCGACGGCGACCTCCTCGGGCGCCACCCCGGGCAGCCGCACCACCACCTCCCAACCGTCGGTGGTCTCCGCCAGCTCGACGTCCGGGGAGGTGCCCCGGCCGCCGACCAGGCGGCTCAGCTCGGAGCGCAGCGACTGGAGTTCTCC
>NZ_SMJY01000360.1:0-2251 GCF_004348355.1 Micromonospora sp. KC721
GGGTCCGATCGGGCAGACTCAGGGCCTCGCCAACCCCTCCAATCCAGGAGTGAGTCCTGCCGATGTCGTCGCTCGCCAGATCCAGTCTCGCCAACCGGGGGCTCGTCGCCCTGATCGCGGTGGTGGCCGCGATGTTCGGGGTGTTCGCGGTGCCCGCCCTGAAGCAGCAGCTCCTGCCGTCGCTGGAGTTCCCGGGCGCGTTCGTCGTCGCCGGCTACCCGGGCGCCGGGCCGGAGATCGTCGAGTCCCAGGTCACCGAGCCGATCGAGAACAGCCTCCGGGGCCTGGCCGGCCTGGAGACGATGACCTCCACCTCCCGCGAGGGCTCGGCCACCGTCTCCGTGCAGTTCGCGTTCGGCACCGATGCCGACGACGCGGCGAACCGGATGCGGACCGCCCTGGGCCGGATCGAGGCGCAGCTGCCGGAGGGGGTCGATCCCCAGGTGCTCACCGGCAGCACCGACGACCTGCCGGCGGTGGTGCTCGCGGCCAGCGGTGGAGGCGACGAGCGGGCGCTCGCCGAGCGGCTGCGCACCACCGTCGTACCCGAACTGGAGCGGATCGACGGGGTCCGCGCGGTCGCGGTGACCGGAACCCGCGAACAGGTCGTGACGATCACGCCGAACCCGGCGAAGTTCGCCGCCGCCCGACTGGCCCCCACCGCGATCGGCGCGGCGCTGCGCAACAACGGCGTCGCCGTCCCGGCCGGCGCGGTGAGCGACGGGAGCCGGCTCCTGCCGGTGCAGGTCGGCGTCCCGGTCACCACCCTGGACGAGCTGCGCGGCATCGTGCTGACCTCCACCGCGCCGAAGGCACCCCCGGTCCGCCTCGGAGACGTGGCGACGGTCGAGCAGCGGCTCGCCCCGGCCACCGCGATCACCCGTACCAACGGCGAGGAGAGCATCGGGATCCAGGTCACCGCCGCGCCGGACGGCAACGCGGTACGCATCTCCCACGAGATCCGGGACCGGCTGACCGACCTGCGTACCGCCTCCGGCGCCGAGCTGACCGTGGTCTTCGACCAGGCGCCGTTCGTCGAGAAGTCGATCGAGAGCCTGACCACCGAGGGCCTGCTCGGCCTGCTGATGGCCGTGGTGGTGATCCTGGTCTTCCTGCTCTCGGTACGGTCCACGGTGGTCACCGCCGTGTCCATCCCGCTGTCCGTGCTGGTGGCGCTGATCGCGCTCTGGATCGGCGACTACTCGCTCAACCTGCTCACCCTCGGCGCGCTCACCATCGCCGTGGGCCGGGTGGTCGACGACTCGATCGTGGTGCTGGAGAACATCAAGCGCCACCTGGCGTACGGCGAGCCGAAACGGACGGCGATCGTCGCCGCGGTGCGCGAGGTGGCCGGCGCGGTGACCGCGTCCACCCTCACCACGGTCGCGGTGTTCGCCCCGATCGCGTTGGTCGGCGGCTTCGTCGGGCAGCTCTTCGCGCCGTTCGCGATCACCGTGACGGTGGCGCTGCTCGCCTCGCTGCTGGTGTCGCTGACCGTGATCCCGGTGCTGGCGTACTGGTTCCTCACGCCGCGCCACACCGGCGCGGACGCCGCCGAAACACGCCGGGCCGCCGAGGAGAGGGAGCTGCGCAACCCGTTGCAGCGGGCCTACCTGCCGGTGATCGGGTTCGTCACCCGGTCCCGGGCCACCCGCTGGCTCACCGTGGCGGCGGGCCTGCTGGTGCTGCTCGGCACCTTCGGGCTCTCCCGCCAGCTGGAGACCAACTTCCTCGACGACTCCGGCCAGGACACCCTGACCATCAACCAGGAGCTGCCGGCCGGCGCCGGTCTGGCGGCCACCGACCAGGCCGCCCGCCGGGTCGAGGAGGTGCTGGCCGGCACCGACGGCGTGCGGACGTACCAGGTCACCGTCGGGGGCAGTGACCGGCCGTGGGAGGGCGGCGGCGGTACCAACACCGCCCGCTGGTCGGTGGCGCTGGCCGGCGACACCGACGCCAAGGAGATGAAGGAGATCCTCCGCGAGCGGTTCGCGGCGCTGGACGACCAGGTCGGCGCGCTGACCTTCGGCCAGGGGCAGGGCGACCGGCTGGAGGTGCTGGTCCAGGCCGCCGACCCGGACACGCTGGCGCGGGCGGCCCAGGCCGCCGAGGCGGCGATGGCGGGCACGCCGGGCGTCGAGGACGTGCGGTCCGGCCTGGCGACCCGGGTGCCGCGGATCGACGTGGCGGTCGACCGGCTAACCGCGGCACGGGCCGGGCTGAGCGAGGCGGCGGTGGGGCAGGTGGTGGC
>NZ_SMJY01000361.1:0-2220 GCF_004348355.1 Micromonospora sp. KC721
CGCCGCTTCCTTGTCCCGCCCCGACCTGACCGAGGAGAGCTGAGATGACCGCCCCGACCTGCACCCTGCGCGTGACCATCCCGACCTTCAACACCGAGTTCGTCCCCGAGCAGGACGGCGGCCCGTGCCCCGAGCAGGCGGTGGCCCGCCTGGTGATTGAGCACGACGGCGAGAAGTGCGGGGACGGCGGGCTCTGCCTGTTCGACCCGGCCGAGGGCTTGGAACTGGACCCGTGGACGCAGACGGAGCTGCTGTGCGCGGTCCACCTGGCCGAGCACTACCAGGAGAGCGGCGAGCTGGTCGGCGCGACGCTGACCGAGCTGTAGCCATCGAAGACGGCCGCCCGGGGACCGCCGGGTGGCCTCGACCTGTTGGAGGAGAAACGAGTGGACCTGTTCGCATCGCTGGCCGGGCCGGCGGACCCGTCGACGCCGAAGAGCGTCGAGATCACGGTGAGCCTGCCAGCGTGGGTGGTCGGCGACGATCGGACGCCGTGGTGCCTCGGCTGCGGCCGGGACATCGCCGACGGCGAGGTGGCGGTGACGCTGGGGGGACTGCGGATGCACGAGGGATGCGCCCGGCAGCGGCTCGACCCGCGGTTCCCGCGTGCCGCGTGGATTGCCGTTGCCGAGCACATCGCGGCAGCGCCGAGCCGACACCGCGCAGCATCCGTCCGCGCGGCACTATGGGCGCTGGCGACAATGCTGCGTGAGGCCGGCACTGCCGGCGAGGCTGCCGGGTAGGCGCCGGCAGTGGTTCACGTGGAGAAGCTCGACACCGAGCTGCCGGAGCGCCCGAGCAAGGGCGCCTGGGTGGTCGCCTGGTCGGCATTCGCGGCCGGCATCGGCGCGTCCCTGGCGGCCAACATCGCGCACGCGGGGGAGGGTGCCGGGGCGAAGTTCGTTGCCGGCTGGCCGCCGCTGGCGCTGCTGCTGTGCTCCGAGGTGATGATGCGGGTGCCAGCACCGCGGCACCCGCTGGTTAGGGGCGTGCAGATCGTCGGCACGGTGATCGTTGCCGGCGTCGCCGCGGTGGCCAGCTACCGGCACATGAAGGCACTGGCCCTGGCCTACGGCGAGGACAGCCTGACGGCGAGCACCCTGCCGCTGTCCGTGGACGGCCTCGCGCTGGTGGCGTCGATCGGGCTGATGGTCCTCGCGCACCAGCGGCGTGTGGCGATCGCAGCCGAGCGTGCCGCCGCGCTCGCTGCCGCTCTGCCGCCGCTAGCCGCTCTGCCGATGCCGCCCGATCCGGTGCAGGCAGCTGATCTGGTGCCAGCACCGCAGCAGCCAGACCCCGAGCCGCTGCCGGAGCCGCTGCCGCTGCCGGAGTCGGACCCGGAGCCGCTGCCGCTGCCGGTCCAGGTGCCGCTTCTGCCCATGGAGCCGGTTGTGCCGCCGGAGCCGTGGCCCCGGCAGCAGGAGCTGCCGCTGCCGCCGCCCGACCCGGCACCGGTGCTGCCGGACTCTGCGACGGAGGAACTGTGGGCTGCCGCTCGTCAGGCGTGGAAGGACTCGATGGGAGCCGGGGAGCCGCTGACCGGCCAGGCCCTCGGCACACGGTTCGGCCGGAGCGAGAGGTGGGGCCGGACCCGCATCAAGGAAGCGCGGGCCGAACTCGAAGCCCAGGAGGCTGCCGGCGACGTCGTCGTCGGCGAAACCGACCAGCAGGACACCCTGGTGCCGGCCGGTGCCGGGGCGGCGTAGAGGAGGAGAGGCAGATGGTGGTGTCGATGGCGATGATCGCGGCCGAGCGGGCCGCCCTGTTCCCCGAGCACCCATACGCGTGGGTGATTATCCGGGACCGGGACCACGAGGTGCACGGCACGTCGGAGTCGGAGGTGGGAACCGCCGGCCCGAGCCAAGCGACGGATGAGATGGTCGAGTGGGCCAGGACGCAGGGCCGGCCGTTCCGGATGCTCGACGAGGGCGACATCGACGCGGGCGCGATCGCGGACGGGAAGGACGTCGCCCCGGAGGAGCACGGCGTGGTGTACGAGGGCTTGATCTGGACCCGGGATGAGCCCGGCACCGAAGCGGACTTCGGGCCGCTGCAAGACTTTGGTGAGCCGAACTACGGGTGTGTCGACATCCAGTACCGGAACGAGCGGGGGGAGTGGGTTTCGCTGTAGTGGCGAGGTATGCGGGTGCAGTGGTTCAATGTGACCGCACCTACTCGTTCTGAGGGGGTGGGCGGGGGTCCGATCAGGCAGTAGTCGGG
>NZ_SMJY01000362.1:0-2217 GCF_004348355.1 Micromonospora sp. KC721
GTGGGGTGCCGGTGGTGAGCGCGCCACCGGCACCCCACCGGCCGGCGGTACCGCCTCCGCCGGTCAGCGCCGCCCCCGTCAGCGGCACGCCCTACAGCGCCCCGCCGTGGAGCCTGACAGCCCCGCCGTGGAGCAGTGCCGCGCCCGCGCAACCGCTGACCGTGCCGCCTCCCGACGACCGGCCCGGTCCGGACGCCGCAGCACCGGCCGACCGGGAGAGGTCGGCGGACTGGGTCGACGAGCCGCTGGTCGCCTACGACGTCCCCGAACGCCTGCCGGACGACACCCTGCCCGGGCCGCGGGAGCCGGTCGACCAGCCGCCGCCGCTGGGCCAGGAGCCGACCCTGGCGACGTACCCGCCGCTGGGCCAGGAACCGACCCTGGCGACGTACCCGCCGGTGGCCCCGGTGACGTACCCGATGGAGGTCGAACCCGCGCGGCGCGGACGCGGCCCGGTGGTGGTCGCGGTCGTGGTCGGTGTGCTGGTGGTGGCCGTCGCCGGCCTGGTCGGCACGGTGCTGCTGGGCGGCGGCGAGGTACCACCCGGGCCGGCCGGCGGCCGCCCGTCCCCGGTCGCGCCGAGAGCCACCGGCGCTCCGCCCGACAACCTGACGCTGCGCGACAACGGCACCAGCGTGACCATCAAGTGGTCGGATCCGACGAACGGCGGGGTGCCGTTCATGGTTGCCGGCGGGCGCGCCGGCACGACCCTGGGCGTGATGGGCTCTGTCGAGGCCGGACAGACGTCGTACACGCTCAACGGGCTGAGCGGGACGGTCGACTACTGCTTCACCGTGTTGGCGGTCTACTCCACGGATGCCTTCGCGACGTCGGGGCAGGTCTGCACGGACCGGGGACGGCGCTCGCCGGCGCGCTGACCGCCGTCCACACCGTACACGCTGGGTGTCCATCGCATCGACGGTGCGGGTTCCGGTGCGCCGGGCCGGCCCATATGATGTCCCACGGTTCAGGGGAGGTCGCCGGCGCACGGCGCCACCGGGAAGAGCCAGACGGGGAGGCAGCCGGCCGTGGCCACCATCGAGGACGCCGTGAGCACCGACAGCCCGACACCGGCCCGGCGCTCGCGGATGCGGGGTGGGCTGGTCACCATCGGCACCGTCGGCGCGTTGCTGGCCGCCATGGGCCTCACCGTGCTGGGCCTGGGCGCTGCCGACAACGCGGTGGCCAACTACGACGCCAGCAGTTGGTTGTGGAGCGCGGCCCGCAGCGAGATCGCCCGGGTCAACGGGGTCACCGCCCGGGTCGACACCCGGATGGGGATCCCGGGAGCACGGCGGCATCCGATGCAGGTCACCCAGACCGACCGGCTGCTGGTCCTGCGCGACCTGCGGACCGGACAGGTCAGCTCGCTGGACCTGGCCACCCTGCAGATCACCGCGACCACCCCCACCACACCCGGCCTCGGCGTGAACGTGGCCCTGCACGAGGACGCGGCGTTCGTGGTCGACGCCGTGCAGGGCATCGTCCGGCAGCTCGACCCGCGCTCGCTGACCCCGGTCGGCGAGCCGGTGCGGTACCCGCCGGGCATCACCGGCGGCGCGTTCGACGGCAAGGGTCGGCTCTGGATCGCGGTGCCCAGCCAGGGGACCGTCTCGGCGGTCACCCCGGCCCGGCTGCCCGCCGAACCGGCCGACGCCCCGTCCACCGCCGGCCCGGAGCGGGTCGAGACGTATCCGGTCGCCGGGCCGAGCCACGAGCTGGTGGTGTCCACCCTGGACGACGGGGTGGCGGTGCTGGACCGCACCTCCGCGTCGCTGGTCACCGTCCGCGGCGGAACCATCCGGCGAACCGCGCTGAGCATGGCCGCCGCCGGCACGCTGCCGGCCCGGACCAGCGGCCCGGCCGTGCCGGTCACGGTCGCCGGCGAGCGGCGGGTGCACGTCGTCGCCGACGGCTCGGGCGAGGTGCGGGAGTTCACCGTGCCGGGCGCCGGTGACCGGCTGAGCCCGGCCGTGGCGTGGGCCGGCCGGTTCTACTGCGCCGACGAGGCCAGCGGCACCGTGTACGCGTTCGACGGCGCCGGCCAGCTGGTCGACACGGTCACCGGCAAGCGCGCGGCCGGCCCGCTGGAGCTGGAGGTGCGGGAGAACCACCTGTTCATCAACGCGCCGGACTCCTCGGTCGCCCGGGTGGTGGACGACAAGCACCAGGTTCGCGAGGTCAACAAGTACGCCAACGACGTGCTCGGTGGCGACC
>NZ_SMJY01000363.1:0-2170 GCF_004348355.1 Micromonospora sp. KC721
CTGCTGGCGCGGGGTTCCGCGACGTGCCTGTTCCCCGGGGTCTGGCAGGTGCCGGGCGGCGGCGTCCGGCACGGGGAACATCCGGTCGCCGCGGTGGTGCGCGAGTTCGCCGAGGAGACCGGATTGGCCGTCGAGGTGACCCGCCCCCGGGCCGCCGTCGCCGACGTGGTCACTTTCCGTGACGCCGGCGTTGCGCTGCACGTCGACCGGCTGGTCTTCGACGTCACAGCCTCCGGGGGTGCGCCCCGCCCCGAGTCGGCGGGCGGCAGCGACGCCCTCACCTGGGCCACTCCGGACGAGGCCGCCGCGCTGCCACTGATGCCGTTCACCGCCGAACTGCTCGGTCTGCCCGTGGTGCCCCTGCCAGCC
Organism: Micromonospora sp. KC721; assembly: GCF_004348355.1. Lineage (NCBI taxonomy): Bacteria > Bacillati > Actinomycetota > Actinomycetes > Micromonosporales > Micromonosporaceae > Micromonospora > Micromonospora sp. KC721. The sequence continues at coordinate 370 of NZ_SMJY01000363.1, forward strand.
GACCTGCCCCGGGCCCTGCCCGCCGGGCGGGTCGCCGCCCCGGCGACCGACCGGTGGCAGCGCTTCGCCGCGTACGGGCTGGTCACCGACCCGCAGGGCCGGATTCTGCTGACCCGGATCGCCGCCGGTTATCCGGGTGCCGGCAGGTGGCACCTGCCCGGGGGCGGCACGGATCACGGTGAGCAACCGAGCGCCGGGCTGCTGCGCGAGCTGGTGGAGGAGTCCGGGCAGCTCGGCACGGTAGCCGACCTGTTGACAGTCGGTCATCTGCACAATCCCGCAGCCCTCGGCCCGGAAGGACGACCGCTGGACTGGCACACGGTCCGGGTGGTCTACCGGGTGCGGGTGCCGGTACCCACCGACGCGGTGGTCACCGAACTGGCCGGCGGATCGACCGCTGACGCCGCCTGGTTCACTCCTGACCAGCTCACGGGCCTTTCCATGACGGACGTGGCGGCAACGGCAACCGGACGTCAGGGGCGGTAGCGCCCCGCCCGACGGGCCGGTTCCGGTCAGCTCCGGTACAGTCGGACGTGAGGTTGGCAGGGAAAACGGGCGATGGCCCGAGATGGGAACAACGAAGCGGTTCGCGCGGTTTAACGGAGATATAAGTACCGCCGGCAGCTATCGCCAACCACCACTCCCCTGTGTAATGGTGTACTCCGCTTCGACGGCTGCCGGGCCGACAGCGGTCCGGCACGAGACAGCCGGACATCCGCCCCCGCGGGGCGGCCAGCCGATCCGGTGATGGAGGAAAACGTGCCGAGAGCCCCATGGCGCCGGCGTCGTACGACTGACAGTCCGCGCCCCGCAGGGCGTCGCTGGGCGGGCTCCTTGCGCCGCAGCAGCACGTTCGCCCGTCAGGTGCTGCTGGTCCGGGTGGGACGCCGCGACGGCGACCCGACCACCCGCACCGATCTCGTTCTCGCCGACCGGCCCCGCCGCCGCTACGGCCTCGACCGCTTCGGCCGGAGTCATCTCCCGCTCGACCGGGCCGAGATCGACGCGGTCATGCCGGTCAGCCCCGCCCTCGCCCCCGCCGTCCCGGCGGACGAGTCGCCGGCGATGGCCATCCCGCTGCTGCCCGGTGCGCGCACTCCCGCCCGTCGGATGAAGTTCGCGCTGGTCAACGCCTGCACCCTGGCCAGCCTGATGCTCGGCATCAACGCCATCTTCGTGGCCATGGCCGGCCAGACCCGGGTGGCCGCGCTGCTGCTCATCGCCTGCGTGGCCTTCGACGGCCTGGACGGTGCGCTCGCCCGCAAGTTCGGCGTGGCCAGCCCGTTCGGTGCCCAGATGGACTCGTTGGCCGACATGTGCTCCTTCGGCCTGGCCGCCCCGGTCGTGGTCTACGCCTCGCTCGCCGGGTCGGCGCCGACCGGAGCCGCCGCGGTGGCCGCGGCCCTCGTCGCCGGCTGTGCCGCGATCCGGCTCGCCCGGTTCAACGTCTCGCCCAAGGACGGCCGCTTCTTCTGCGGGGTCCCGACGACCATGGCGGCGGCGGTGCTCGCCCTCACGGTCGCCATCGGGCTGCCGCTGCCGCCGACCGTCCAGATCGCCGGGGTGGCTCTGCTCGCCTTCGCGATGGTCTCCAGCTTCCCGTACGCCAAGCTGGCCCGGCTGCTGAAGCTGCCGCCGTGGGTCTGGTTCGCCCCGGTGATCGGTGCGCTGGTCGACATCCGGCTCACCTTCGCCCTGGTGGTGGTGGGCTACCTGGTCAGTGGCCCGTTGCTCTGGCTGCACCAGCGCCGCACCGCCTGACCCGTCGTAAAGCGACCCGGAAGGGGGGCACCGCGTACGC
>NZ_SMJY01000364.1:0-2158 GCF_004348355.1 Micromonospora sp. KC721
TGTCAACGCCGGCTGAACTTTGACCCCTCTGTTCCGGCCGAATGTTGACCCCCTCGCTGGTTGTTGATGTTCAGTCGTTGGTCTTGCTGGCTGCGGGAACGCGGCCGAGGTCGCGGTCTTTGAGCCGGTAGCTGTCGCCCTTCATCGAGATCACTTCGGCGTGGTGGACGAGGCGGTCGATCATGGCTGCGGCGACGACATCGTCGCCGAACACTTCGCCCCAGCGGCCGAAGGGCTTGTTGCTGGTGACGATCAGTGAGGCTCGTTCGTAGCGGTTGGACACGAGTTGGAAGAACAGGTTCGCGGCTTCGGCTTCGAAGGGGATGTAGCCGACCTCGTCGACGATCAGCAGCGGAATCCGGCCGAGCTTGACCAGTTCGTCTTGCAGGCGGCCGGCGTGGTGGGCGTCAGCCAGGCGGGACACCCACTGAGCGGCGGTGGCGAACGCGACCCGGTGTCCGGCCTGGCAGGCCCGGATCCCGAGGCCGATGGACAGGTGCGTCTTGCCGGTGCCGGGCGGGCCCAAGAAGACGACGTTCTCCTTCGACGCCACGAAATCCAACGTGCCGAGGTGGGCGATGGTCTCCCGCTTCAGAGAGCGCTGGTGGTCGAAGTCGAACTCTTCCAGGCTCTTGCGGGCGGGGAACCTCGCTGCCCGGATGCGTCCTTCACCGCCGTGGGCTTCGCGGGCGGCGACCTCGCGTTGCAGGCAGGCGGCGAGGAACTCCTCGTGCGTCCATGACTCCGCCCGGGCCCGCTCTGCCAGGCGTTCGACGGAGGCAGCGAGGGACGGCGCCTTGAGTGCGCGGGTGAGGAACGCGATCTCCGAGGCGACGTTGCGGCTGGTCTTGGCGGCCATCACGCAGCCACCTCAACGTCCAGGCCGAACAGGCGGTCGTAGTCGCTCAACGGCCGGCGTTCGACCTGGGCGTCAACGGCGGCCGTCGGGGTGCGTTGGGCAGCGACGCGCAGGTCTGCGGCGGCTTGCCGGTGGGCGGGATCGGTGATGCTCTGATGGCTTGCCCAGCACCGTTCGTGCCGGGCCACCGGCCGGCCGTCGCAGAGCACCGTCACGTGGTCGCAGTCGGCGGTGACCTCGACCCGCCGCCCGACCACCGACGGGTGCACCGAGTAGTCGTTGCCGTCCAAGCGGACGTAGTGATCGCGGGGCAGCCGGGTGATCTGCCGCCATCCGACCACCGGCGCAACCGGTGGCAGTGGCAGCATGGCGGCCCGATCGGCGTCCCACCGGTCCAGCGGGCGGCAGCCCAGCATCCGGTGTTGGCGGTTGTTCGCCCGCACCAGCCAGTCGGTGAGCTGGGCGTTGAAGTCCTGAGGCGAGCCGAACCGGCGCCCGGGCAGGAACGACGTCTCCAAATAGCCGTTGGCCCGCTCCACCAGGCCTTTGGCCTCCGGGTCCGCCGGCCGGCACTGGATCACCTTAATGCCGAGGGTGCCGCGGAAGGCGTTCATCGCCTCGGTCAGCTGAGGTCGCCCGGCCCGCCACTGCCCGACGGCGGACTCGTTGTCCCACACCAACGCCTTGGGCACCCGCCCCCACCCGGAGATCACCGTCCAGTGCCCGACCAGCAGATCCGGCGACTGCCGGGATGGGATCATCACCGCCGACAGCCACCGCGAATACCCCGACACCATCACCAGCACCGGCGGCCGGCCGACCTGCCCGAAGCCCAACGGCACGTCCGCCGGCGGGAACCACAGGTCGCACTGCGCCAGCTCTCCCGGCAGATACTCCGTCCGCTGGCTCGGGTCCGGGCGGCGGAACAACGGCCGCAGCTGCTGCACCCGATCGGCGAACACCGTCTTGCCGCGGGTCCAACCGACCCGCTCCATGATCACCGTCGTCGGCATGTCCGGGAACTCCGCCAACAACGCCCTAATCTGCGGCTCGACCGCGTCCACGATCGAACCCTTCGCCGCCCGCTGATAGCGAGGCGGCTCATGACTGGCCAAGGCCTTGCGCACCGTGTTCCGCGAGACCCCCAGCCGACGGCAGATGGCCTTGATCGCCATCTGCTCCGCCCGGTGCAACCGACGGATCTCCGCCCAGTCCTCCACGCTCAGCACCTCCCGATGCTTCCGGAGGGGGTCAAAATTCAGCCGGAACCACGGGGTCAGTTTTCAGGCGGAGCCGACA
>NZ_SMJY01000365.1:0-2107 GCF_004348355.1 Micromonospora sp. KC721
GCCCCGGCCGGGTCCGGCCCGGCCACCGACCCACCCGTCCCGTCGACGGCCAGGGACGGCGACCCGCGCTGGTGGATCGACCGCGACTCCCGGCTACGCCGATGGGAGGGACGGCTACCGGACCGAACGCCGGTCACCGTCGAGCTCGACCACCTCGACCGGCCGGCATTCTGGCCCGTCGACGCGCTCGGTGGCCGTCCCGGGCTGCCCCGACCGCTGTTCGACCCGGAGGCCGAACGCCTGGCCCGGGTGCCCGCCCGGTTACGGGCCGAGGCCGGTGCCGCCGTCACCGTGACCGCGCCCCTCGGCACCGCCGCCAACCTGCGCGGCTCGGGCTGGCTGAGTTGGACCGGCCGGGCGGCGTACCTGTCGGTGGCCGAACTGGACACCCTCGGCCGGCACACCCTGCTGCACCGCCACCCCGGCGGCTTCGCCCGGATCGAGGTGCCGGTCGGACCGGGCGCGGGCGGTGTCACCGCACCCGCCGCTCCGCCGCTGCCGCCCCCGCCCGACACCGGCTGGCGGCGCAGCGTACGCCCCACCGACGACCTGGACCTGCTGGTGGACGCGGCGCTGCGAGCCGCCGCGGCGCCGGTCCGGCCCGGCACCGCGGTGTGGCTGCGGGTCGACCAGGTCGGCGGGCGGGTGGTGGACGTCGTCGAGCTACGCGAACAAGGGCTACGTCTGCGGTACTGGCTGGACCGGACGGGACTGCCACGCCGGCTGGAGCTGCGCGGCGGCACCAACGCCTGGGCGCAGCTCGATCTCACCCCGGGCGTCGTGCCCGCCGGGGTCGTGCCACCGCGCCCCGCGGCCCCGGGCACCCGCCCGGGAGCCGGCGACGCCTCCCGTCCCGGCGCACCGGTCCGAGGCCGGTGATCCGGTGACCGTCACCGGTCAGGGTCGCCAACCGGTGCGGGTGGCCCACTCCTCGGCGCGTGGGCGCGCCTCGTCGAACCAGCGGCCCTTCGCCGTGGCGTACTCGCCGTCCTCCGGGGCCCTCCCCGCCCGGTCCCGCTTGAGCAGCAGGTAGGCCGCCCGCTGGTCGGGGTCGGCGCGCAGGTGGTCACGGGTCAGCAGAGCGTGCCGCCAGCCGGGCGAGCCGGCCACCCGCAGGTACAGGCTGGCCGGTCGGCCCGGGTCGGCACTGCCGTGCAGCCGTTCCTCCCACCGCCCGTCGCCGCCCGGCCCGGGGGTGTTCCGCTTGTCAGGCGGTATCCGGGGGAAGCCGGCCTCGGCGAGCCGGTCGGCGAGTGGCCCGTCCGCCTCTGCCAGGGAATCCACGGTGAGCTGGATGTCGATCACATCACGGGCGGCGAGGCCGGGCACGGCGGTCGAACCGATATGGTCCAGCCGGGGGTTCGCCGGGGCGGCGGCGTGCCGGATCCGGGCCGCCAGCCGCGCGTACTGCTCTGCCCAGGTCGGGTTCGGCCCGATGAGCACCACCCGGTCGGGGCGCACGGCGCAGCGCTGCCGTACGTTGCGCTCGTAGGGCAGCAGCCGGTCCCACCACAGGTGGTCCACCGCCACGTGCAGGTCGTCGACCGTACCGTCGTTGGGCAGTACCACGTCGGCCACCGCCCGACGCCGGTCGTCGTCGGCCTGGGCCGCGATGCGCCGCCCGGCCTCCGCCGGCGCCATGCCCCGGCCGCGCGCCAACCGCTCCAGTCGGGTCGCCACCGCCGCCTGCACCACCACCACCAGGTGGTACGTCGGGGCGAGCCCCACCTCCACGAGCAACGGAACATCGTTGACCACCACCGCGTCCCGCGGCGCGGCGGCGATCAGCTCGGCGGTACGGGCGCGGACCCTCGGGTGGGTGATCGCCTCCAGCCGGCGTCGTGCGGTCTCGTCACCGAAGACCACCGCGCCCAGCGCCGCGCGGTCCAGCGCACCCCGGGCGTCCAGCACCCGATCCGAGAAGGCGGCGACGATCTCGGCAAGCCCCTCGGTGCCGGGCGCGACCACCTCACGGGCGATCCGGTCGGCGTCGACGACCAGCGCGCCCCGCTCGGCCAGGCGGGCCGCCACCGCACTCTTGCCGGAGCCGATCCCACCGGTCAGTCCCACCTTCAGCACCGCACCAGTACACCGGATCGTCCCGCAC
>NZ_SMJY01000366.1:0-2078 GCF_004348355.1 Micromonospora sp. KC721
GGGTGGGCTCGCGGCAGGTTGTGGTGTCCGGCTGCCGGGACACGGCGATCTGCCGCAATCGGAGTCGACCGTGTTCGTTCGGGAGGTCCAATCCTGCCTCGGTAGCCCACCCCCGGCCGGTTCTGGCCGACCGCCATGGTCGGACGTGGCGTCACCGCCCCCTTGCGGGCGCGGGCCGGGATGAACGTGGCCTCCCACCGCGCGCTGGCGATCAGCGCTTCACGGAGTGGCTCCGGATAGTGGCGGGTCCGCTCGGCTCGGACGCGCTCGCCCGGCTGTGTCCCAGGCAGACCCCCGACGACGCCGTCGACGTCGATCCGCCGATCCGCGATCTCCGCCAGTCGATCCATCCCCGCAGTCTGCCGAACCGCCGTCCGCGCCTCCGCCCGTTCAGCGGGCGTCGTAGCGGGCGCGGGCGGCTTCCACCTCGGCCAGGTGCGTGGTGGCCCACGACTCCAGCCCGGCGACCAAATCGAGCAGGTTGCGACCCAGGTCGGTGAGGGCGTAGTCGACCCGGGGCGGGATGCTGGCGTGCACGGTTCGGGTGACGAGGCCGTCGCGTTCCAGCCCGCGCAGCGTCTGGGTGAGCATCTTCTGGCTGATGCCGTCGATGCGGGCGGCCAACTCGCTGTAGCGTCGGCTGCCGTCGGCGAGGGTGAGCACCACGAGCACGCTCCACCGGTCACCGATGCGATCGAGAATCTGCCGGCTGCCGCAGTTGCGGTTGAACGGGTCCGGTTCCACCTGCTCACTCTCCATCAGTTCGCGACGTACTTCAAGGTGCCTTCTCTCCAACGGGAAGTAACGGGGAATCCTTCCCGTTGACCAGGGATGCAAGTTGCAATCAGCATCTAAGGAGCACGTCATGTCGATCGTCGTCACCGGCGCCACCGGCCACCTGGGCCGCCTGATCGTCGAGTCCCTGCTGCGCCGGGGCGTCCCGGCCGGCCAGATCGTCGCGCTCGGCCGCGACGTGGCCCGGCTCACCGACCTGGCCGATCGTGGGGTCGTCGTCCGCGCCGCCGACTACACCGACCCCGCCTCGTTGCGGGCCGCGTTCGACGGCGCAGAGAAGCTGATGTTCGTCTCCAGCAGCGAGGTCGGCCAGCGGCTGGCCCAGCACCGCAACGTGATCGCCGCCGCCCGCGAGGCCGGCGTCGGGCTGGTCGCCTACACCAGCATCACCCAGGCCGACAGCGCGCAGATGATCCTGGCCGCCGAGCACCGGGCGACCGAGGAGGAACTGCGCGCCTCCGGCCTGCCGGTCGTGCTGCTGCGCAACAGCTGGTACCTGGAGAACTACACGGCCCAGCTGCCCACCTACCTGGCACACGGTGTCGCCGGATCGGCCGCCGACGGTCGGGTCAGCGCCGCCGCCCGGGCCGACTACGCCGACGCCGCCGCCGAGGTGCTCACCACCGACGGTCACGCCGGTCAGGTGTACGAGCTGGGCGGCGAGGCGTTCACTCTGACCGAGCTGGCCACCGAGCTGGCCCGGCAGTCCGGCCGGGAGGTCCGCTACACCGACCTGCCGGCCGACGGGTACACCGCGCTGCTGGTCTCCGCCGGGCTGCCCGAGGCGTACGCGGCGGTCCTCGCCGACGCCGACCAGGGCCTGGCCCGAGGTGAGCTGTACGTGGCGGTGGCCGACCTGGAGAAGCTGATCGGCCGTCGGCCCACCACCCTGGCCGAGGCGATCCGGGCCGCGCTCTGACCCGACGTCGTCCTGCCCGACAGCACCGCTGCCGGGCAGGACGACAAGACGCTCGCACCGGGCTACGCGGTAGCCGACAATGCGGGAATGGATCAACAGGAGCTGGTGCGGGTCAGCAAGCGGATGTCCCGGGCGCTGCGGCACCAGCCCGGTAGGTACGGGCTCGCCCCTGACCCGGCCGGCTGGGTCACCGTCGACGACCTGCTCACGGCGATGCGGATCGACCGGGCCGCGCTCGACGCGGTGGTGTCCGGCAACGACAAGCAGCGCTTCGCCGTGCAGCGGGGCGTCGACGGGGTGGAGCGGATCAGGGCCAGTCAGGGCCACTCCATCCCCGTGGACCTGGGCCTGGCCCCCGCACACC
>NZ_SMJY01000367.1:0-2054 GCF_004348355.1 Micromonospora sp. KC721
CGCCCGGACACCCCCGCGAGGATCCATGCCCCGGTTCGACCTGCCGCCTGACCAGCTCCGGCAGTACGCGCCCGCGGTCGCCGAGCCCGCCGACTTCGACGACTTCTGGCACACCACCCTCGCCGACGCCGCCGCCCGCCCGGCCCTGCTCGACGTCCGGCCGGAGCGGACCGACCTACGACTGGTCGACTCGTGGGACGTCACGTTCGCCGGCTTCGCCGGCGACCCCGTCCGGGCCTGGTACACCCGGCCGGCGGGGGTGGACGCACCGCTGGCCACAGTGGTGGAATACGTCGGCTACGGGCGCGGGCGCGGCCTGCCGCACGAGCGACTGACCTGGCCGGTGGCCGGATACGCGCACCTGCTGATGGACAGCCGGGGGCAGGCCGGGCAGTACGGCGTGGGCGACACCCCGGACCCACACGGCGCACCCGGCGGGCCCTGGCCGGTCACCTGGGGAATCCTCCGCCCACAGGACTACTACTACCGCCGGCTGATCACCGACGCGGTCCGGGCGGTCGACGCGGTCCGAGCCCTGCCCGGTGTCGATCCGACCCGGATCGTCGCCGCGGGCAACAGCCAGGGTGGAGGGCTCGCCCTGGCGGTCGCCGGGCTGATCGACGACCTCGCGGCACTGTTGACCACCGCGCCGTTCCTCTGTCACGTCCAGCGGGCCATCGAGTTGACCGACGCCTCGCCGTACGGCGAGATCGCCCAGTACCTGGCCGTCCACCGGGAGGCAGAGGAGGCGGTCCGGCGCACCCTGTCCTACGTCGACGGGGTCGCCTTCGCCCGCCGGGCGAGCGCTCCGGCGCAGTTCGGAATCGGGCTGCGCGACACCGTCTGCCCGCCGAGCACCGGCTTCGCCGCCTACAACCAGTACGCTGCGGCGACCGGCTGTTCGGAGCCGCCGGCGCGGGAGATGCACATTTACCCGTTCAACGGTCACGAGGGCGGGGAGGCGGTGCACGTGCGTCGTCAGCTGCGCTGGCTGGCGTCGGTGCTCCCGCGGTAGCCGGCGCCTTGTCGACCCTGCGCCGGGCGCCCCGCCCAGCGGCCGAGCCCGCCGACGGTTCCGGCGGTCGGCAAGGCGACCGCCGGAGCCGTCCGGGCGGGAGCGGGCGGGTCAGCAGGTGGAGTTGGTCTGGGTGAGCAGGCCGAGCCGCCAGGGCAGGCTGTTGTAATCACCGCCGGCGTTGGGGTCCATGCCCTGGTAGAGGAACTGCATTCGGCAGGGACTGATGGGGAGGGTCTGATCGTTGCCACTGCGGACCAACTCGCCGTGGCTGATGTCCCGGGTCCAGGCGGTGCCACTGAAGGTGACGTTGTTGGCCCGGGCGAACGGGTTGTTCTCCTCGGCCGCGAGCGCCTGCCAGGGGCCGGCGATGCTGCTGGAGGTCCAGGAGCGGAACCAGCGGCGCCCGTCGCTGCCGATCGCCTCGACCAGGAGCAGGTAGCGGTCACCCACCCGGTAGACGTTGGCGGCTTCGAACAGCCGGTGTGGGTTGGCGTCCTGCATCGCGATGACCGGCTGGCTCATTCCGTTCGGGAAGTTGGCCACGCTGGTCTGGGACCGGTAGAGGTGCCCGTTGTCGTCGGAGGAGAACAGGTGGCAGTTGGCGCTGTCACAGATCACCCACATGTCGACCCAGTAGCCGTTGCCGATGTTGTCCCGGATGATGTCCGGCATGCCGCTGTAGAAGTGCTTCGGCGCGGTCCAGCCGTTCGGGTTGCTGATATCGGGGTTGGTGGAGTACGACGCGTTGCCGGTCTGGTAGACCAGGTACCACAGCCGCTGCGGGGCGAAGTAGAACACCTGCGGCGCAGCCCGGTAGCCGGTGCCGAGCGGGGCTTGGTCGAGGTAGTGGAATGTCGCCGAACCGGCCTGCGACCAGTCGGCGAAGTTGAAGTAGACCAGGTTGTAACCCGACGACTTCGCGGTGCTGGCGAAGACGTGGTAGCGGCCGTTGTGGTAGACCACGGACGGATCCTTGATCCCGGCGATGTTCCGGCCGTCGGCCTTCGGGCCGACCAGCGCTCCGCTGGAGTTCCAC
>NZ_SMJY01000368.1:0-2033 GCF_004348355.1 Micromonospora sp. KC721
GTCCACACCGCCCCACCGGTGGTGCTCGCCGGGGGTGGGGAGCGGATCGGGGTGGCGGCGGCCGGCGCGGTGGTGGCCGAGGTACGCGCGGCCGGCGGGACGGTGGTGGCCACCGGCGGCTGTTTCGACCTGCTGCACGCCGGGCACGTCGCCACCCTTCAGGCCGCCCGGCAGCTCGGCGACTGCCTGGTCGTCTGCCTCAACTCCGACGCCAGCGTCGCCGGGCTGAAGGGTCCGGACCGCCCGGTGGTGTCCCAGGGTGACCGCAGTCGCCTGTTGGCGGCGTTGAGCTGCGTGGACGCGGTGCTGGTCTTCGACGAGCCGACCCCGCACGCCGCGCTGAGCTGGTTGCGTCCGGACATCTGGGTCAAGGGCGGCGACTACGCCACCGGTGGCGGTGACGGCTCCGCCCTGCCGGAGGCGGAGGTGCTGCGCCGGTGGGGTGGACAAACGGTGGTGGTGCCCTACCTGCACGGGCGCTCCACCACGGACATGATCGCGGCGGCCCGCGGCGAGCGGCGTGTGGCCCCCACCGGCACCGGCCGGGCCGCTCGGCTCAAGACGGAAGGAACACGATGACCAGCAGCGCAGCACCCGGTGCCGGGCCGACGGTACTCGTCACGGGTGGGTCGAGTGGTCTGGGCGCGGCGGTGGTGACGGCGGTGGCGAAGGCGGGTGGGCGGCCGTTGGTGTTGGATCGGCAGGCGCCGGCTGGTGGGGTGTCGTGGGTCGAGTGTGACCTGGCGGACACGCGGGCGGCTGAGGAGGCGACCCGGCGGATCGCGGCTGAGGCCGGTGGGTTGGCTGGTGTGGTCACCGCTGCTGGGGTGGACGTGCCGGGGAAGCTGGCCGATGTGGACGGGGCCGTTTGGGACCGGATCGTCGCGGTCAACCTGCTCGGCACCGCCGCGGTGGTCCGCGCCGCGCTGCCGTACCTGGAACGCTCGCATGGCACGGTGGTGACGGTGGCGTCGACGCTGGGGGTCAAGGCGGTCAGTGACGCCACCGCGTACTGCGCGGCGAAGTTCGGGGTGGTCGGTTTCACCCGCGCTCTGGCCGCCGAGCTGGCCGGCCGGGTCGGGGTGACCCTGCTGGTCCCCGGTGGGATGCGTACCGCGTTCTTCGACGACCGTGACGCGGAGTACAAACCCGGCCCGGACGCCAACCTCAACGACCCGGCCGACACCGCCGCCGCGGTCATGTTCGCGCTGTCCCAGCCGCCCGGCTGCGCCGTGCGTGAACTGGTGGTCTGCGCCGAGCGGGAAACGTCCTGGCCGTGATCCTCGTGCTGCGTGCCCTCGGGGTGGGCGATCTGGCCACGGCGGTACCGGCACTGCGCGCGCTGCGGGCCGCGTACCCCGACCAGGAGCTGGCACTGGCCGCGCCGGCCTGGCTCACGCCGCTGGCCGACCTGATCGGCGGGGTCGACCGGCTGCTGGCCACGGACGGACTGGGCGAGCTGGCCCGCACCGGCGCACCGCCGCAACTCGCGGTCAACCTGCACGGGCGCGGCCCGCAGTCACACCGGATGCTCGCCGACCTCCGCCCACGCCGGCTGCTGGCCTTCGCCAACCCCGAGGCCGGGCACCTCGACGGCCCCGCGTGGTTCGCCGAGGAACACGAGGTCGACCGCTGGTGCCGGCTGCTCGCCTGGTACGGCATCCCCGCCGACCGCACCGACCTTGCCCTGCGGCGACCCGCTCCGGGTCAGATGCCGGTCGGCGTCACGATCGTCCATCCCGGCAGCAAGGCGCCGGAGAAGCGGTGGCCGGCCGGGCGGTTCGCCGCGCTGGCCCGGGAACTGGCCGGGCGGGGCCACCGGGTGGTGGTGACCGGCTCGGCGGTCGAGCGTGACCTGGCCGCGCGGGTGGCCGCCGCCGCCGGGCTGCCGCCGAAGGTCGTCCTGGCCGGGCGGACCGACCTGGGCGAGTTGGCCGCGCTGGTCGCCCACGCCCGGCTCGTGGTCAGCGGCGACACCGGCATCGGACACCTGGCCACCGGGTACGCCACCCCCTCGGTGCTGATCTTCGGCC
>NZ_SMJY01000369.1:0-1984 GCF_004348355.1 Micromonospora sp. KC721
GTACCCACCCGGTCCGACGCTCGCGGTACCTCCCCCACGACCCGCCCCGACGTCGCCGCATCCGGCTGCGGGAGTGACCGGGCCGCCCACGCCGCCGCCCGCCGCGGGCTGGTACCAGCCGGCGTGGCAGCAGGGCACCCCGCACGAGGGGGTGCCACGGCAACCGCAGCCCGAGGCGGCGGCCTGGATACCCGAGGGCCTGGCCCCGACGGCCGAGGACTTCGCCCGTCGCCGCCAGGTTCGCCCCGCCGACCCGGTGGCCACCATGGGGGTACGGGCGGTGGTGAACCGGATCGGGCTGGTGAAGCTTCCCCCCGGGCGGCACGAGCAGGAGGTGAGGCGGGACATCGAGATGGTCCGCCGCAACTTCGGCGGGCTTCGTCAGGTGACCGTGGTCAACCCGAAGGGCGGCGCGGGCAAGACGGTGGCGATCCTGCTGCTCGCGATGACCTTCGGCCAGAAGCGCGGCGGGTACGTGCTGGCCTGGGACAACAACGAGACCCAGGGCACCCTCGGGATGCGCGCCCAGCAGGACTTCCACTCCCGTACGGTGCGGGACATGCTGCGCGACCTCGGGCAGTTCCAGGGCCCGCACGGCCGCATCGGTGACCTGTCGCAGTACGTCCGCTCGCAGGGTGAGGGCATGTTCGACGTGCTCGCCTCGGACGAGTCGGCGACCGGTGGGGAGATGCTGACCGCCGCGGCGTTCGCCGAGATCCGCGAGGTGGTGAGCCGGTTCTACAAGCTGATTTTCGTGGACACCGGGAACAACGTCCGGGCGCAGAACTGGCAGGCCGCGATGGACGCCACCGACCAACTGGTGGTCACCATGTCGGCCCGCAACGACTCGGCGGAGACGGCCGCCCGGATGCTGGACCACCTGGAGCAGAGCGGCCGGCAGCGGCTCGTCCGGCAGGCGGTGACGGTGGTGTCCATGCCGCCGTCCCGCAAGGAGATCGACCTGCCGGCGATTCAGGAGCACTTCGCCGCCCGCACCAGGGCGGTGTTGCTGGCGCCGTACGAGCGGTTGATCGACAGCGGGGAGCCGATCCGGTACGGCGGGCTCTCCTCGGCCACCCGGGACGCCTGGCTGAAGATCGCCGCCGCGGTCGCCGAGGGGCTCTGACCGAGGCGGAGATCGACGGGTAGCTGGTGCGCGAGGAGTTCGTCGTCGAGGGGTTCCTCGGTGAGGTTCGGGGCCGGGCACCACGGGAGGGCTGCCGTGTCACGCGGGTCGTATCCCTGTTCGCGGATCCGAATCTGAGCACGGAGGCCCGGACCGACTGGTGCCGCGCCGACCGCCGGTACAGGTGCTGAACCGGCGGCCGGGGCGGTTTTAGGCCGGGTGGGGCGGAGCGGGCGCGCGCCGGGTCAGACCTGGGCGCTGGCGAGGGCGTCCCCGGCGGCCGGGTCGCAGTCCCGGAGGAACTGGGCGCAGCGCGCCGCCTCGTCGGCCTCGCCGATCTCGTCGGCAGCCCGGGAGAGCACGTACAGGCAGCGCAGGAAGCCCTGGTTGGGCGCGTGCGACCAGGGCACCGGGCCGTGCCCCTTCCAGCCGCTGCGGCGCAACTGGTCCAGGCCCCGGTGGTAGCCGGTGCGGGCGTAGGCGTACGCCGGGATGACCTGACCGGCGTCGAACGCCCGCCCCGCGAGCGCCGCCCAGGCCGCGCTGTGGGTCGGGAAGCGGGCCGCGACCTCGGCGTACGCCTCGTCGGTGCCCTGCTCGGCGGCGGACGCCAGGGCCGCGTCGGCCGCGTCGTGCGCGGGCAGGAGGGTGGCCGGTGGCTCAGGCAACAAGTTCTGCATCGCCCCATTCAACCCGCTTCGGCAAGCGGCCCGCGAGGGGGCCCGGTGCGACGCGCTGACTGAACGGCGGATCGCGGGCTCCGCTGGCGGGTGAACACGGACAACCCGGCGGCCCATGCCGCAAGACAAAATTTTCAATTACAACTATTGGTCCGGAGCCTCCCCAGGACCGGTAACG